>JBHJOH010000213.1:0-4951 GCA_050329955.1 Acidimicrobiia bacterium
AGCGACGAGCGACGAGCGACGAGCGACGAGCGACGAGCGACGAGCGAGATTGGCTGCTGGCTACTGGTTAGCCTTCCAACATGGATCGAAATGCAGACATCGGCCTGATCGGCCTGGCAGTGATGGGTCAGAACCTCGTCCTCAACATGGCCGATCACGGCTTCACGGTGGCGGTGTACAACCGTACCCAGAGTGTCACCGACGACTTCGTGTCCAACGAGGCGGCCGGTGCCACCGTGATCGGTACCTCCTCGTTGGCCGAGACGGTCGGGCTGTTGAACAGTCCGCGCATCGTGATGCTGATGGTCAAGGCGGGCCAGGCAGTCGACACCGTGATCGACGGGCTCGTGCCGCTGCTCGATCCGGGCGACATCATCGTCGATGGTGGCAACTCGCTGTTCACGGACTCGGAACGACGCGCCGCACGCCTCGAGGCGGAAGGTCTCCGGTTCGTCGGGAGCGGTGTTTCCGGCGGCGAAGAGGGTGCCCGAAACGGCCCCTCGATCATGCCGGGCGGTTCGTCCGATGCCTGGCCGCACGTTGCGCCGATCCTCCAGTCGATCGCCGCCAAGGTGGCCGACGGCACCCCCTGCTGCGACTGGGTCGGCCCCGGCGGCTCGGGCCACTACGTCAAGATGGTCCACAACGGGATCGAATACGGCGACATGCAGGTGATCGCCGAGGCCTACTCCCTCATGAAGGCCGCCGGCATGACCCACGCCGCCATGGCGGCGACATTCCGAGATTGGAGCGACGGCGTACTCGACTCGTTCCTCATCGACATCACTGCCGACATCCTCGCCCACCTCGACGAGGACGGCACTCCCCTGGTCGAGAACATCCTCGACGCCGCCGGCCAGAAGGGCACCGGCAAGTGGACGGTGATCTCGTCGATGGAGTTGGCTCAACCGGTCACGCTGGTGGCCGAAGCCGTCTTCGCACGAATCGTGTCGGCCCTGAAGGATCAACGGATCGTGGCGTCGGCACTGCTCCCTGGGCCGGACGGTCGTCCCGAAATCCCGGTCGAGGACATCCGTGACGCCCTGTACGCCTCGAAGATCGTCTCGTACGCCCAAGGGTTCATGCTCATGCGGCAGGCCTCCGACGAGAACGGCTGGGATCTGGATCTGGGGAGGATCGCCTCGCTGTGGCGTGAGGGCTGCATCATCCGGGCCCGCTTCCTCGATGACATCACCGAGGCGTACCGCCGGGATCCGAGCCTGGCCAACCTGTTGTTGGACGGGTTCTTCACCGAAGCTATGGGCGCTTCCGGCCCGGGATGGCGCAGAACCGTCGCCTCTGCGGTGGCCTGCGGCGTGCCCGTGCCCGCCTACTCGACGGCCCTGGCGTTCTATGACTCGTACCGTTCGGCTGTCCTGCCCGCCAATCTGATCCAGGCCCAGCGCGACTACTTCGGTGCCCACACCTACGAGCGGGTCGACCGCGCCCGTGGTGAGTGGTTCCACACCAACTGGACCGGCACCGGCGGCGACACCACCGCCGGTTCGTACGGGGCGTAGGACCGGTTCACCTTGAACCGGCAGAACGCAGAACGCAGAACGCAGAACGCAGAACGCAGAACGCGGCAGCAGAGTACGCGACCGTTTCAGCACCCCCGGCCAAGCACGCGATCGGTCTTGACCAGCACCGGCGGGGGGTCGAAGGGGGGTCGTCCCCCCTGGGCATCAGACGCAGAACGCCCGGAAGGCAAAACGTAAAACGTAGAACGTAGAACGCCCGGAACGTGGCGAGCGAGTGTCGGATGGGATTTGCACCCCCGGCCCGATACGACTCACTCAGCCACCAGTACCGGCGGGGGGGCGAAGGGGGGGCGTCCCCCCCTGGGCATAACCGGCGGGGGGTCGAAGGGGGGTCGTCCCCCCTCTTCCTCATCGAGGCGATCAGCCGCTTCGACTTCATCGCGGCGGATGCCGAGGAGGAACAGGATGGCGTCGAGGTAGGGGACCGTCACGGCGGTGTCGGCGCTCTCCCGAACCACGGGTTTGGCGTTGAAGGCGATGCCCAGCCCAGCTACGGCCAGCATGTCGAGGTCGTTTGCCCCGTCGCCCACTGCCACCGTCTGGGCGAGGGGGATGCCCTCGGCTTCGGCGATCTCGCGCAGCACCCGCGCCTTACCCGGACGGTCGATAACCTCTCCGACCAGGCCACCGGTCAGCACACCGTCCACGACCTCCAACTGGTTGGCCACGGCGTGATCGAGACCCAACTCGTCGCGAAGTCGATCGGTGAACACCGTGAAGCCGCCGCTGACGATGGCAACCTTCATCCCTAGCCGACGCAGGGTTCGGACGAATGTCCGCGCCCCTGGCATGAGCCTGATCATGGCTGACACCCGGTCGAGGGTCTCCACCGGGGTTCCGGCCAGCAACGCCACCCGCCGGCGCAGCGACGCCTCGAAATCCAGCTCGCCCCGCATGGCGGCGGCGGTGATGGCTGCCACCTCGGCGCCACATCCCGCCTCGTCAGCGAGCAACTCGATCACCTCGTCTTGAATGAGCGTCGAGTCGACGTCCATGACCACGAGTCGTTTCGCCCGTCGGAACAGTCCCTCGGGCTGCACCGCCAGGTCGACCCTGTGGTCCTTTGACGCCGCACCGAGCGCCCGCCGCATCTCGGCGAGGTCACCCCCCGAGACGGCCAGCTCGTAGCTGATCACCGGATAGTGGGCGATGCGAACGATCCGATCGATGTTGCCGCCACAGTCGGCGATGGCCCGAGCCACTGCACCGAACGCGGCCGGTCCGACCGATGCGCCGATGACGGTCACAACCGACTCGCCACCGGGCTGCGGAGGATCCCCCTCCACAACTTCGAAGTCGACGTTGACGCCGCGCTCCCAGCCGTAGAACAGCAGATCCTTGATGGTGGCCTTCCCCTCGGGCACGAGGATGAGGATCCCGAGGTTGAGACGGCCCTGGACGACCACCTGCTCGACATCGGCGATCTCGACGCCACCGGCCTCGAGGATGTCCATGATCCCGGCGGTGATCCCGGGCTGGTCGGCGCCACTGACACGAACGAGGATGGTCGAACTCACGCTGCCGGAGCCTACCGGTACGATGAGGGTTCCCAACCAGACGTCGAGGTATGAGCGACAATCCCTACCGCCTCCCACGGTCCGTTCTCCCCACCCATTACCGCCTGCGGCTCGAACCCGACCTGCCGCGCTCGCTGTTCCATGGGTCCGTTGAGATCGAGGTCGATATCGTCGAGACGACCTCCCAGGTCGTGCTGAACGCCGTGGAGCTCGATCTGCTCTCAGCCTCGCTCGATACGGGGGCGGGTCAGGTGCCGTTGTCCATCTCCCTCGACGAGGCGTCCCAGCGCGCCACCCTCACGGCGGCGGAGCCGATGACGGTCGGCACGGGTGTGGTCAGCATCGCCTTCAGCGGGGTGCTCAACGACCAGTTGCACGGCTTCTACCGCTCGAGCTTCACCGATGTCAACGGCGTCGATCAGCTCATCGCCACCACCCAGTTCGAGGCCACCGACGCCCGGCGGGCCTTTCCCTGCTTCGACGAGCCGGACTTCAAGGCGAGCTTCGGGATCACGTTGGTGGTGCCCGGGCATCTGTTCGCCGTCTCCAACGGGGCCGAGGTTGGCCGTCGCGATCACGGCGATGGCCAGGTCGAGATCACCTATGCCGACACGATGCGCATGTCCACCTATCTGGTGGCGTTCGTGGTGGGCCCCTTCGAGGCTACCGACGCCGTCGACGTCGACGGGGTACCTCTGCGGGTGATCGCCCCGACCGGGAAGTCCCACCTGACGCGGTTCGCTCTCGAATGCGGCGAATTCTGCCTCCGTTACCTGTCCGAGTACTACGCCATCCCCTATCCGGGCGACAAGGTGGACCTCGTCGCCGTTCCCGACTTCGCCTTCGGGGCCATGGAGAACCTGGGCTGCATCACCTTCCGGGAGACCGCCCTGCTGGTGGATCCGACCACCGCCACCCAGGCCGAGCTGGTCCGGATCCTCGATGTGATCGCCCACGAATTGGCGCACATGTGGTTCGGCGATCTCGTCACCATGGGATGGTGGGACGGCATTTGGCTCAACGAGGCGTTCGCCACCTTCATGGAGATGAAGGCGACCGACGCCATGAAGCCGGAATGGCGCCGCTGGGTGTCCTTCGGTGCCGTGGAGAGGCCCTGGGCGTTCGCGGTCGATGCGCTGGCCAGCACCCGCCCGGTCGAGTTCGAGGTGAAGTCGCCCGAAGAGGCCAACGAGATGTTCGACGCCCTCACCTACGGCAAGGGCTCTTCGGTCCTCCGCATGATCGAGCAGTTCCTCGGCGAAGAGGTGTTCCGGCAGGGTGTGGGCGAGTACCTGCGGCTCCACTCCTACGGCAACACCGTGACCGCCGACCTGTGGGAAGGGCTCGATCAGGCCTCCGGCACCGGGGTCGGCTCGATCATGGACACCTGGATCCTGCAAGGTGGGTTCCCCCAGGTGGACGTCACCGTCTCCGGTTCAAGCGTCCGCCTCACCCAGCGCCGCTATTTCGCCATACCCGATGAAACCGACCAGACCATGTGGCGGATACCGCTCCAGCTGAGGGGCTCGGCGGATGGAGTCCCCTTCGAGATGAAGACTCTGCTCGAGGATGCCTCCACCACCATCGAAGCGGCGGGAACGGTCGACTGGCTGGTCGCCAACGCCGGCGGCCACGGCTTCTACCGGGTTTCGTATGACTCCAGCTCCTACACCAAGGTCGTGTCGGTGATCCCTGAGCTGGCTGCCCTCGAGCGCTTCGTGCTCATCGACGATGCCTGGGCTTTCGTCGAGTCCGGCCAGCTGTCCGTCTCCCAGTACCTCGATCTCGCCACCGCCTACCGGCACGAGACCGAGCACTCCGTGTGGTCGGCGATCGCGGGCGGCTTGGGTGCCATCAAGCACCATGTGGCCACCGACGAGGACCTGACCTCCT
>JBHJOH010000214.1:0-5299 GCA_050329955.1 Acidimicrobiia bacterium
ACTGGCTGAAGCCCTCACCGTCGAGCAGACCCATCATCCGCAGACTCTGGTCGGGACCGGAGGCGCGGTCGGGCACATGGATCACCCAGGTGGAGCTCCCCTCGATGAGCCAGGCGTCCGTCGTCCCCAGTGGGCCTTGGTACGACGACTCCATCACCCCCAGTTCCTGGCGGAGTCGCTCGGGGTCGTCACCGGTCCGATCGATCGAACCGGACGCTCCCAGCACCGGTTGAGAGCCCCGCGCCACCTCGAAGGTCCGGGTGACGTCCCCTCCCGAAACTTCCACCACCTCGCCCAAGCGGAGATAGTCGAGGCCGGCGGCGAACCCGATCACTCCGGGTTCGGCGAGATCGTCATCCCCGTCCGGGAACGCCCGAATCGTCACCCGGTCGCCCAGAATCGACAGGACCGCACCATCGGCGGAGTTGTCGGCGAGGGTGGACTCGAGGAACTCCTGATGGACCCACGAAGCGAACATCCAGGCAGCACCGGAGTGGACGATGATCCCCACGATCACCACCACCAACGCCACCGCCCGGACCAAACCGGCGAGACGCGAACGCGGGCGATCGCGGTAGGGTCGTTCCATACGCCCCATTCTGGCGTATCGTCCACCGCTGTCCAGACCATGTGCCTCGCCGAATGGATCAATGCGAGCGGGCGGCGATGTCGGCGGGTAGAGCCCCCACCAGGCGACCGTCGTCATCGACCACCGGAATCGCCCCGCCGCGGAACCGTTCGCCGAGGCCGGCCGCCTCAGAGACCGCAGCCGTCATCGAGACCGAGGCCGGAGCCTCCATCAGGGCCTCGACCGGAACCCCCGGGTCGGCCAGCTCGAGGGACGACCGCCGCACCACCCCGATCAGCACCGCCCGGTCGACCACGGCCAGCACCGGTTCGGAATGAAGCCTCAGGATGTCGACCGCCTCCCGCAGGGGGCCCACGAACTGCGGGTCGGTCATCAGCTGGAATACCCGATCGGGGGCCCGCCTGACCACCACCGCTCCGGCGGGAGCCCCCGACCGGAGCTTGGCACCCGGCCCGAAGAAGGTCCGCTGGAGCCAGCCGCCACCGGGTGCACCGATCACCAGCAGCGAGCGCTCGGGGAGTTGCGAGACGAGCTCGCCGGCGTCGGCGGCCTTCACGAGCCGGTATTCCACCCCGGGAACGGCCGCACGGAGGCGCTCGATGGTCGCCACCGCCCGCTCGCGGTCCTCTTCCTCCTGGAACGCACACGTCACCAATGCCTGGCGATCGGTGCTGCGAGCGAGGCGCTCGGAGACACGCACCGCCAGTTCCGAGTGGGGGCCACCCGCCACCGCCGCCACCACGGTCGACATCGAGTCGGGATCCATGTCCACCGGGACTGCGGTGTTGATCAGGTCGAAACTCGCCGAGAGTTTCCTCGACACCAGAAGCTCGGCCCCGTGACGGATGCACGCCTCGCCGATATCGCCGACGACGCGCACCGGCTCGACCTCCGACAGCATCTCGGCCAGCTCGCGACATCCCTGCCCGCGCGTCCAGAGGACCGGCCGAGCCACACCGTCTTGGCTGCGTCGAACGATGCGCATCGCACAGGACCGTAGCCGACCACGCCACCGGAAACCTGACTCGGCATGGAACATCGTGCGGCCGGCGGGAGGCTCCGGGACAAAGTTGAGGGTCGGCAGCATGGCGTCGTTACTGTTGCCTCATGCGTATCGGGGTTCCGTCACAGACCGCACCCGGTGAGCGGCGGGTAGCGCTCACGCCGGAAGTGGTCGCCAAGCTGGTGTCGAAGGGACACGTCGTCGCCGTCGAGGCCGGGGCGGGGCTGGCTGCCGGCCACTCCGACCCCGATTATGTGGCGGCAGGCGCCGAGATGGTGGACCGGCAATCGGCATGGACCGCCGAGTTCATCGCCAGTGTCGACCGCCCGCCGGCGGGAGTCCCCGTCACCGGTGCCATCCTCGGATTACTGCGTCCGTTCGACGATGTCGAAGGCATCGGCAGGCTGGCCTCCACCGGAGTGACGGCATTCGCCTTCGAGGCCGTACCGCGGACCACCAGGGCCCAGGTGGTCGATGCCCTCTCGTCGCAGGCCACCATCGCCGGGTACCGGGCCGTGCTCGAGGCGGCCAACCGCTCCGACCGGATGTTCCCCATGATGACCACGGCGGCCGGCACCCTCAGGCCCGCCAAGGTGGTGGTCCTGGGTGCCGGCGTAGCGGGACTCCAGGCGATCGCCACCGCCCGTCGGTTGGGCGCCGTTGTCGGCGCCTTCGATGTGCGGGCGGCGGCAGCGGAGCAGGTCAGGAGTCTCGGAGCGACCTTCATCGAGGTGGAGGCCGCCCCCCAGGACGCTTCGACATCCGGTGGGTACGCCCAGGAAGTCGCCGCCGACGAACAGGCAAGAATCCTGCGGGGCCTGTTCGACCACATTGCCGCCGCCGATGCCGTGATCGCCACCGCCGCCATTCCGGGGCGGCGAGCTCCGAAGCTGGTGAGCCGGGAGATGGTGGAGGCGATGCGACCGGGGGCCGTGATCGTCGACCTGGCGGCGGCCACCGGCGGAAACTGCGAGGTGACCGACCCGGGTCAGACCATCGTGGTTGGCGGAGTGATCGTGGTGGGGGACACCGATCTCGTGTCGCGGGTTCCCGGTGACGCCAGTCGCCTCTACTCCCGCAACGTTGCGTCCTTCGTCGAACTGGTCACCGGCGACGACGGCGCCTTCGAACCCAACTGGGACGACGACATCGTCTCTGAGTCCTGCGTCATGCGGGACGGCCGCCTCGTCCACCCCCGCCTGGTATCCGATCCGGGAGCGACATCGTGAGCGAGCTACTCATCCCCATCACCGTCTTCGTCCTGGCGGCCTTCGTGGGCTTCGAGGTCATCACCAAGGTTCCGCCCACCCTCCACACTCCGCTCATGTCAGGGTCCAACGCCATCTCGGGAATCTCGATAATCGGCGCCATCATCGCCGCCGGTCATGGCGAGGGCATCCTCGGCACCGTCCTCGGGTTCCTCGCCGTCACCTTCGCCACCGTCAACGTGGTCGGCGGGTTCATGGTGACCGACCGGATGCTCAAGATGTTCCGGCGGAGCGAACGATGAACGCCACGCTGTCCGGCTACATCTACCTGGTAGCGGCGGTGTTGTTCGTGGTGGGTCTCAAACGCCTGTCCTCACCGGCGACGGCCCGTCAGGGCAACCAGCTCGGTGCCATCGGCATGCTGATCGCAGTCGTGGTGACCCTGCTCGACCGCCAGGTCGTGTCCTACGTGACCATCCTGGCCGGGCTGGTGGTGGGTGGAGCGATCGGGGCGCTGCTGGCGCGCCGGGTCGAGATGACCGACATGCCCCAGCTGGTGGCGGCCTTCAACGGCTTCGGCGGCGCCGCCTCCGCCCTCGTGGCGGTGGCGGAACTGGCGAGGGGCGCCGACGAGCCCCTCGCCACCCGAACGCTCGTCTCCATCGGTCTCTCCACCGTGATCGGCGCAGTGACATTCACCGGGAGTCTGGTGGCGTTCGGCAAACTCCAGGGATTGCTCTCGGGGTCACCCGTCGTACTGCCCTTCCAGAAGGCGCTCGACTCCCTGCTGGCAGCAGCGGTGCTGGCAGCGGTGGGTGCGATCGCGGTGAACGGGCGGATGGCGGCCGCCTGGCTGGCGCTGGCGGTGGCCGGGGTCCTGGGCGTGACCAGAACCATGCCGATCGGTGGAGCGGACATGCCGGTGGTGATCTCGTTCCTGAACTCACTCTCGGGTGTCGCGGCCTCGGCGGCCGGGTTCGTGATCGACTCCAACGCCCTCATCATCTCGGGGGCGCTGGTCGGTGCCTCGGGTCTCATCCTGACCACCGTCATGGTCAAAGCCATGAACCGCACACTGGCCGGTGTCCTGTTCTCCGCCTTCGGCGCAACCGGTACCACCACCGGAGAGCTGGACGGGGACCGCAGCGCCCGACGCGCCACGGCGGAGGACGTGGCGGTGACGTTGGCCTATGCACAACGGGTGATCGTGGTGCCCGGCTACGGGCTTGCGGTCGCCCAGGCTCAACACGTGATGCGGGAACTGGCCGATCTGCTCGAGAAGAACGGCGTGGACGTCCGCTACGCCATCCACCCCGTGGCAGGCCGGATGCCCGGGCACATGAACGTTCTCCTCGCCGAGGCCGACGTCCCCTACGACAAGCTGTACGACCTCGAGGACATCAACGGCGACTTCCCCAGCACCGACGTTGCGCTGATCGTGGGCGCCAACGACGTGGTCAACCCGCTGGCGCGCGAGCCCAACAGCCCCATCACCGGTATGCCGATCCTCGACGTCGACCGGGCCAAGACCGTGATCGTCGTGAAGCGCTCCCTCTCCCCCGGTTTCGCCGGCATCGACAACCCGCTGTTCTACCTCGACAACACCCTCATGTTGTTCGCCGACGCCAAGCAGGGCCTGGCCGAAGTGGTGTCGGCTGTGAAGTCGCTGTGAGCGACCCGCGCACATCGGTGCGCGACCTCGCCATCGGAGTCTCGGTGGCCCTGGGTGCGCTGGGGCTGGTGTTCTTCGGAACGGTCGGCCTGGTAGACACCATCGTCCTGACGTTGACGGTTGTCATCCTGATCTGGGTGTCGACCACCGACGCCCGCAGACTCGTCGACGAACAGGGCAGACCGGCGCTCATGCTGTTCGGGCTGGGCGGACTGGGGGTGGCTTTGATCTTCACCTCGGCCGTTCTCATCAGTTCCGTGACGGAGTATCTCGCCCTGGCGGTGGCCTCGGTCGCCTGGTTCGTCGGGCTTTTCCGAGCGTTCCGCTTCGGATGGGGGATCCAGGGCCGGGAGCCCTGATGGAGTTCGCCGAGGCACTGAGGCGGCGGCGGATGGTTCGCAACTATCTGCCCGAACCGGTCCCCGATCAGGTCCTGGTTGCGCTGGTGGCTGCCGGCCGGCGGGCCCCCTCGGCCGGTCACAGTCAGGGACAGAGCTTCGTCATCATCACCGATCCGCAACAGCGGCGCGCCGTGGCCGAACTGGCGGGCGAGCCCGCCTACGTCGCACGCGGCTTCGACCCGTGGCTCTCCACCGCCCCCGCCCACATCGTGGTGTGCACCTCGGAACAGCTCTACCGGGAGCGCTACGCCGAAGCCGACAAAAATGGCAGCGACCGGGACTGGACCGTCCCCTACTGGTGGGTCGACGGCGGTGCGTCGATGATGGCGATCCTGCTGGCGGCCGTGGACGCCGGGCTCGGAGCCGGGTTCCTCGGCGCCCACGCCATCCCGGGACTGGCAACCGCGCTCGGTCTTCCCCCCACGG
>JBHJOH010000215.1:0-5234 GCA_050329955.1 Acidimicrobiia bacterium
CGGAGACGGTCACGTGGTATCCGAGGTGGCGCGCCAGGACGCTGAGAGACTGTGCGATGTGCACCGCCCCGAACACCAGCAGCTGGGGCCGGGGGGCGAGGGTCTCGAAGAAGACCTCATGATCACCGTACGAAAGGGTGGTGTTCGACTCCCGCTCCATGATCGACACCGCATCGGCGATGACGTCCTCTGCCACCATGCCGGGCAGGGAACCCGCCGTGACCGATCCGTCGTGGGCGACGACTGCGCTGCGGCCGATCTCGGATCCCGACACCAGGGTGACCCTGGCGCACAGCGTCTCGCTCTCGAGTGCGGCCGTGCAGGCGGCCAGCACTGCGTCGGCTTCGATCACCACGGTTCGATGAACACTTGGATGGTCCCCCCACAGGCCAAACCGACCTCGAAGGCGTCGTCGTCGGCGATGCCGTAGGTGACCAGCTTGGGCACACCGGTGGCGATGACGTCCTGACCGTGGAGGAACACGTCGTTCTCGACGCAACCGCCCGACACCGAGCCTTCCATCTCGCCCGCCGAGCTGACGAGGAACTTGGAACCGACCGGACGCGGGGCCGGGCCGGCCACCCTGACCACGGTGGCCACGGCCACGGCCTTTCCTTCCGACCGCCAGCGGTCACGAATCTCGAGCTCTGTGCGCATGGTCATCATGCTATCGGGCCGCAGCACGTGCCGGGATGGCTTCGAGCAACTCGACCAGAGTTGCCAGATCGGAGAGCGATCCAACCGGCAGGAAGTCGTCGACATGCGGAAGCGCCGCTTTCATCCCCCTGGTCTCGGGGGCATAGCCCTGACGCCCGGCCAGCGGGTTGAGCCAGATCACCCTGTGCACCGAACGGGCCAATCGGGCCATCTCCTCGGACAGGATCTCCGGTTCACCCCGGTCCCAGCCATCCGAGATGATGAGGACGATCGGGCCACCCCTGGCGACCCGACGCGACCATTCGACGTTGAAGGTGCGGATGCAGTCGCCGATGCGAGTACCACCGGACCAGTCGTGGACTGCTTCGGAGACCTGGGCGATGGCCGACGAAGGGTCGCGGCGGTGCAGTTCCCGGGTGATGCGGGTGAGCCGGGTGGAGAACACGAACGCCTCCATGTGACCCATCCGCCCCCGGGCGGCGTGGGCGAAGTACAGCAGCATCTCGGAGTAGCGCTCCATCGAGCCGGAGACGTCGGCGATGAAGATGAGGGGACGCTTTCGCCTGCGCCGTTCGGTGCTGGCGATGCGCAGCAGATCGCCGTCGGCGCCCACCGAACGCCGCAGGGTGCGGCGGAGATCGGGGCGATCCCCCTGACGGACCGGTCGGCGGCGGCGCGAGTACACGTCGGCCGGCTTCCACAGCATGCGGGCGATGAGCGCCCGAACGGCGGCCTCCTCGCTTGCGGTCAGGTCGGAGAAGTCCTTGTCGGCCAATCGCTCGATGAGCGACGCCCCGGCAAAGGACAGCAGCTCGTCGACCTCACCGTCGCCCTCGCCCTCGTCGGCGGCGTTCTTCTCGATTGCCCAGGTGCGGGGGACCGTTTCCGACGCCACGTAGAGTGCCGGATCCCCGCGGCGCCCGAAGACGTCCATGAACACCCGGTCGAAGGACGGCACCTGCTCGCGCGACCGGACGGTCAGGGCACGAAACGCCCAGTACACGTCCTCCGAAGACCATGCCCCCACGATCTCGAGCGCCGCCATGAGGTCTCCGGCGCAGGTGGTCGAAACCGCAACGCCCTCTTCCCGAAGGCGTCGGGCGAACTCAACCAGCACTTCGGCATTCGGCATGCACCCAGGCTAGATCAGGAGGGGCGGTGCCCGCATCCCGGTCAGGCCGGAAGCGGGAATCGCAGGGTGGCCGCCACCCCGTCGACATCGAGCGCCGAGGCCACCGTGACCTGGTCGAAGCGGCCCCCCTGGGACAGCACCGACTCGACGGCTGCCCCGATGACATCGTCGACCTCCTCGAATGGGGATTCGCAGGTGGGACAACTCTCGCCGGCGCGGGCGAGCCAGCCGCACCCCGGGCAGCGGACACCGGTCTTGGCGAAGGGACCACACACCACGAGCCGATCGACGGCGCCCAGGTTGGCGGCGGTCAGCACCGCCGAGGCCCCCCGGGCGACTGGACGCCCCTGGTAGGCCCCCTCGAGGACGAAGCGGATCGCTGCTTCATCCCTCGTCCGGAGGACGTTCGGTTCCACGGCACGGGTGCGGTCGATCAGCTCGGCGGGTGTCGCCGTACGGGGATCGATCACGGTGCGTTCTATGGGGAGCGCCTGGAGGTAGCTGTGAAGTTGGTTGGCGAACTGATCGAGGTCGTATCGGTGCCCCGACACCACCAGCATGTCGACCGGTGCCGCCTGATGCGTTGCGAGCGCCAACGCCCCCGCCTCACGCCAGATCCGAGCCGTCTCCTCGCTGGTGCGGCGGGTCGCACCGTGCTCCTCGTAGCCCTGGAAGCCGCCGTAGTTCTCCTTGCCGGCATCGGCCTCGAAGCGGCCCAGTTCGGTGAGGGAGCCATCGACACGATGGACCACCACCCGGGAGCGCTCCACCACCATGAGCAGCGACTCGACTGGCGGACGCATCGCCCGCAAGGGTCGCAGATAGGGCTGGTTGCCTACCGTCACGAAGTTGTGCACCCCCGACGGGAGCGGATGATGTTCGAAGACCCCATCGGCGTCCGAGGCGAACACGAACCAGGCGGGGTCGCCGCCCGCGTCGAGTTTGGCGGCGACACCCTCGATCCGCTCGATGTCGGCTTTGATCGATTGGGCGGCGGCGCGCGGGGCGCTCTCGGCCCGCGCCTTGAGCGTTTTCACCAGCTCGTTGACCACCGCTGAGGACGGTCCGGCCGTGCGGTCGACAAACATCGACACCAACGAGTCGGTTGCGGAACGTAGGTCGGCGAATCGTTGCAGGTCCATGCTTCGAGCCTATACCGGGGAAGTCCCGCACGTCGATCGGTTGCCGGCTGGGGCGGGCGGGTCCCCACTCCCCACCCGGATTTCTCACCCCAGTGCGGAGCAGGCATCGGCGGCCGCCTCGACGGTCCACACCTCCCCGCCGGTCAGGCGGAACGGGGCGCACACGTCGATGTCCTCGGGGGTCCGTACCCATTCGAAGTGCATCCCGTCGGGGATGGTCCAGGTGGTGCCCCACGAGAAGCCCCAGCGGCGGAGCACCTCACCGAACGCCGGGGTGAGGCTGGTTTCGCCGCCGAAACGATTGGTGGAAGGGTTGAAGTCGATGGCGATCCCCCAGGCGTGACGCGACAGGGCGAATCCCTGGTCGCTCCCCCGCATCATGCGGGCGTTGAAGCACCCGCCCGCCAGTTGGAAGTCGCTGTAGTCGACCTGGGCCATCAGGCCGGTCCGTTCCAGTTCCGACACCGCCGCTCTGATGTAGGGAACCACGGCCCGGTTGCATCGGAACGGCCCGAGGCCGTCGATGTTCACGTCCACGATGTTGGCGTCGAGCCATGACGCCTCGATCTCGATACCGTCCGCCACTCCGGTCGGCCGGAAGGCGAACTCGCCGAATCGCTCTTTGACCACCACGGTGGGCAAGGTGGCATCTGTGAAGACGATGGGATCGCTCGGGCTTCCGATCTTCACGGTGGGTGCTGCCGAGAACCACCGCATGGTGGAAGGCACCTGGCCCAGCCGGCCGCCCCAGACCACGGCCGATGCCGGTCGGTCGAATCCGAGATCGACGGCGGTGCGGTCGGAGAGCACGATCTCGTACCAGCCGACCGTTTCGTCGGGCAACACCGCACCGATCTCGAGGGCGAACACCTGGCGGTTCCAACCCTCTATCTCGAGCACATCACCTGCCTTGGCGCCACGCAGGGCCGCCGATCGCTCCGACATTACAACCGTGGTGGGACCGAGCGCGGCGGCCACGTCCGGGTGCAGCGAAGGATCCTGGATCTCGACGGCCAGGCTCGACATCGGGTATCCGAATCCTTCGGCGGGACGCTGGACGTCGACCGCGCCCCGGGTGACCCCCATGAGACGTAGGCTGCCGGATCGCCGGATCGCCACCTGGGCGTTCTCGATTGCCGCCGCCACCCGCACGGCCTCGAGCGTCGCCGGACTCATGCCACCGGCCTGCCACACGGTGAGAAACGGCGGCTCTTCCGCCGCAATCACCGTGGCGGGGATCATCACCGCCAGCAGCACCACCACAACCGAGACGGCGCCGCGTGTCACGTCAGTCGACCTCGTGGACCACCGAAGCCGCACCGCGCGCCCGCAGCTGCTCCACGTCTTCGCGGTACTTCAGGATCACGCCCATGGTGTCGGACACCACCGACCCGTCGAGCTCCCGAGCCCCGAGGACCCGCAGCGCGTTCGCCCAGTCGATCGTCTCGGCGACCCCGGGCGGCTTGAACAGGTCGAAGGAGCGCAGGTCCTGCATGGCCAGGGCCAGCTGCGTGGCGAGGCGGCGGTCGAGATCGGGAACCCGGGCGTGGACGATCTCGATCTCGCGTTCCACATCGGGGTAGTCGACCCAGTGGTAGATGCACCGGCGTTTGAGGGCGTCGTGAATCTCACGGGTTCGGTTCGAGGTGACGATCACCACCGGTGGCGTCGCAGCCTTGATGGTGCCGATCTCGGGCAATGTGATCTGGAAGTCGGACAGCACTTCGAGCAGGTACGCCTCGAACTCCTCGTCGGCCCGGTCGAGTTCGTCGATCAGAAGAACGGGCCTATTGCCCTCGACCGACGCCTCGATCGCCCGCAGCAATGGGCGGGCGATCAGGTAGTCGCGGCTCATGATGTCGGTCATGCCGGCATGGGCTCCCTCGCCCCGCGCCTCGATGAGCCGGATCGCCAGCATCTGGCGGGCATAGTCCCACTCGTACACGGCGTGGTTGACGTCGAGCCCCTCGTAACACTGGAGCCGGATCAGCTCGGTTCCGAGCATGGCGGCCAGCACCTTGGCCACCTCGGTCTTTCCGACTCCGGCCTCGCCTTCGAGAAAGAGCGGGCGCCCGAGGCTGAGCGCCAGGTGCACCGAGACAGCGAGTGACCGGTCGGCGACGTAGTCGTGTTGGGCGAAGGCGTCGACGACCTCGTCGACAGTCGAGGGGATCACAGCCGACAGCGTAGCGAGCTACGAGCTACGAGCATGCTGCTGGCTGCTGGCTGCTGGCTGCTGGCTGCTGGCTGCTGGCTGCTGGCTGCTGGCTGCTGGCTGCTGGCTGCTGGCTGCTGGCTGCTGG
>JBHJOH010000216.1:0-6093 GCA_050329955.1 Acidimicrobiia bacterium
CTGCTGGCCCACCCACTCGTGTCCGAGGAGATGCGACTGGGTGGGCCGGTTGGCGTCATGGCAATCCACGGCGGCATCGAGGCCGAGACCGCCGAGATGGCGCGGGAACTGGCCGAGGCCACCGGGGCCTCGCTCTACCTGGTGCAACAACCCGAGGACCTGTCCTGGCATCTGCCATCCATCCACTACGACCCGGCTCACAGCACCAGGTTGAGCGACTTCCTCGGGCACGTCCGGACCGTGGTCAGCCTGCACGGCTTCGGCCGGGTGCACCTCCCGAAGTCGGTGTTGGTGGGAGGCCGCAACGAGACGTTCCGTGCCCAAGTGGCGTCCGGGCTGCGGGCCGGGACCGGGTTGCGGATCGTCGACGACATCGAGGAGATCCCCCGGCCGCTGCGGGGGCGCCATCCCGCCAATCCGGTGAACCTTCCCACCGAGGCCGGTGTGCAACTGGAACTGTCGGCCAGTGCCAGGTTGCTCCCGCACCGTGGCATGGTGGTGGCGGCGCTGACGGCGGCCATCATCACGGCGATGTAGAGCAGAGGGGACACCATGCAACTGGGGATGGTCGGGCTTGGGCGGATGGGCGCCAACCTGGTGAGACGGCTGATGGCGGCGGGGCACCAGGCGGTGGTCTTCGACATCGATCCGGCGGCGGTGGCCGAGCTGGTCGCCGAAGGGGCGGTCGGGGTGGCATCACTCGAGGAGATGGCAGCCGCCCTCGAGACGCCTCGGGCGGTGTGGGTGATGGTGCCCGTCGGCATCACCGGGAGGGTGATCGATCAGGTTGCCGCCACCCTGGCGCCCGGTGACGTGATCCTCGACGGCGGCAACTCGTTCTACCAGGACGACCTCACCCGGTCGGCCGCGCTGTCCGATGCCGGTATCACCCTGCTCGACGTCGGTACCAGCGGCGGCGTGTACGGACTCGAGCGGGGGTTCTGTCTCATGATCGGCGGCGACATCGCCGCCTACACCCGGCTGGAGCCGATCTTCGCCGCCCTCGCACCGGGGGTGGAGGCGGCCGACCGCACCCCCGGCCGGGTGGGCGCCCCGATCGCCGCCGAGCACGGCTATCTCCACTGCGGGCCGTCGGGAGCCGGCCACTTCGTGAAGATGATCCACAACGGCATCGAATACGGGGTGATGGCCGCCTTCGCCGAAGGTCTCAACATCCTCGAGAACGCCGACGCCGGGACGGCGGAACGCCGAGCCCAGACCGCCGAAACGGCACCCCTCCAGAACCCGGAGCACTACCAGTACGACTTCGACATCCCCGCCATCACCGAGGTGTGGCGCCGGGGGAGCGTGGTGGCCTCGTGGCTGCTCGACCTCACCGCCACCGCCTTCGTGGAGAGCCCCCGTTTGAGCGAGTTCTCGGGCAAGGTGGCGGACTCCGGGGCCGGTCGGTGGACGGTGCTGAGTGCCGTGGATGTAGGCGTGCCCGCACCGGTGCTGTCGGCCGCCCTCTACGGGCGGTTCGACTCACGAGACCGTGACGACTTCGCCAACCAGATCCTGTCGGCGATGCGGAACCAGTTCGGTGGGCACAAGGAGGCCTCGTGAACGTCGAAGCGCTGGTGCTGTTCGGGATCTCGGGCGACCTGGCCCGAAAGAAGCTGTTCTCCGCGCTCTACGACCTGACGGCGGCCGGTCAGCTCGACATGCCGGTGGTGGGGGTGGCGTCCAGCGACTGGACCGACGACGACCTGAGAGCCAATGCCCGGGCCGCCTTGGAGGAGGCGGGCGAGCCGATCGACGACGAGGTGTTCGCCCGTCTCGCCGCCAACCTCTGCTACGTGTCGGGTGACTATCGCGACCGCACCGTCTACGACGAGATCCGTCGCCGGCTGGGCGGCCTCACCAACCTCGTGTTCTACCTGGCCATCCCCCCGTCGCTGTTCGACGACGTCGTGGAGGGCCTGGCCGGTGCCGACCTCCATCGTCACGGACGGGTGGTGCTGGAGAAGCCGTTCGGGCGCGACACCGCCTCGGCGGCCGAGCTCAACGCCATCGTCCATCGCCACTTCCCCGAGGACCGGGTGTTCCGGATCGATCATTTCCTCGGTAAAGAGGCCGTGCAGAACCTGATGGTGTACCGGTTCGCCAACACCATCCTCGAACCGATCTGGAACCGGCACTACATCCGGGGCGTGCAGCTCACCATGGCCGAGGACTTCGGAATCGAAGGCCGGGGCCGCTTCTACGACTCGGTGGGAGCGATCCGCGACGTGGTGCAGAACCACCTCTTCCAGATGATCTCGTTGCTCGCCATGGAGCCGCCCGTCTCCCAGGACCCCGATGCGCTCAGGGACGAACGGGTCAAGGTGCTGAAGGCGATTCGTTCGCTCAGCCCCTCCGACGTCGTTCGCGGCCAGTACGGCGGATACCAGGACGAGGCCGACGTGGCTCCCGCTTCCGACACCGAGACCTACGTTGCTCTCCGGCTCGAGATCGAGTCATGGCGGTGGGCGGGGGTGCCGTGGATCATCCGCACCGGCAAAGGGATGGCGAAGACGGTCACCGAAGCCGTGATCGAGTTCCAGCAGCCGCCCCGTCCGCTGTTCACCGACGAGCAGTGCCAGCCGGGCCCCAACCGTCTCCGCTTCATCAGCAAGCCGGGAGACACCATCACGCTCTCCATGCAGGCCAAGCGACCGGGCCCGCAGTTGGTGAGCGTGCCGGTCGAGCTCCACGTCGATCACGAGGCCACGCACGGTCGTGGTGCCGACGCCTACGACCGGCTCATCGGCGACGCCCTCCGGGGGGACTCCGGTCTCTTCGCCCGCCAGGACGGCGTGATGGAGGCGTGGCGGATCGTCGAGACGGTCCTCACCAAGGACGAGCCCGCCATCACCTACCCTCGTGGAGGCTGGGGACCGGCCGAAGCCGACGAACTGCTCGGCGACGACTGGTACTGGCTCACCAACTGAATCGACAGGAGCGCCTTCACATGACCTCGATCACCGCCACGCCGGCATGGTCCCATCTCGCCGACCTGGCCGGTCGGCCCGACTTCGACCTGAGCGTCGCCTTCGCCGGCGATTCCGGCCGCGCCGAGCGGTACACCGTCGAGGCCGGGGACCTGGTTGCCGACCTGAGCAAGAACCTGGTGGACGGCCAGATCCTCGACGGTCTGGTCGACCTTGCGGCGGCGGCAGGGCTCGGCTCGAGGATCGAGGCGATGTTCTCGGGTGAAGCGATCAACGCCACCGAGGGCAGGGCGGTGCTTCATACGGCTCTGCGTGCCACCCGCTCCGACACGTTCACCGTCGACGGAGACGACGTGGTGGCCGACGTCCACGACACCCTCGACCGGATGGCGAACTTCGCCGGGCGTGTCAGGTCCGGCGAATGGGTCGGTCACACCGGGCGGCGCATCCGCTCGGTGGTCAACATCGGCATCGGGGGATCGGACCTCGGGCCGGTCATGGCCTATCGCGCCCTTCGGGCCTACGCCCATCCGGACATCGATGTGCGGTTCGTGTCGAACATCGACCCCGCCCACCTGGCGGCTGCGCTCTCCGGCATCGATGCGGCAGAGACGCTGTTCATCGTTGCCTCCAAGACCTTCACCACGCTCGAGACACTGTCGAACGCCCGCAACGCCCGCACCTGGCTGGTGGAGGCGCTCGGTGACGAAGCTGCCGTGGCGCGTCACTTCGTCGCCGTCTCGACCAACGCCGAGCAGGTCGCTGCCTTCGGGATCGACACCGCCAACATGTTCGGGTTCTGGGACTGGGTGGGCGGCCGATATTCGATGGATTCGGCAATCGGGCTCTCGGTGATGGTCGCCGTCGGCGCCGAGGCCTTCCGGGAGATGCTGTCGGGTTTCCGTGCCATGGACGTTCACTTCCGCACGGCGCCGTTGGAACGCAACCTGCCGGTGCTGCTCGCCCTGATCGGAGTCTGGTACCGCAACTTCTGTGACCTGCCCACCCACGCCGTGCTGCCCTACAGCCAGGATCTCGACCGTTTCGCCGCCTACCTCCAGCAGTTGGACATGGAGTCGAACGGCAAACGGGTGCGGCTCGACGGCTCGGCGGTCGACCACGACACCGGCCCGATCGTGTGGGGCGAACCCGGCACCAACGGCCAGCACGCCTTCTACCAGCTGCTCCATCAGGGGACCACGCTGGTACCGGCCGACCTGATCGGCTTCATCGAGTCCACCGACGACATCGGCGGTCAGCACGACCTGCTGATGGGCAACCTGTTCGCCCAGGCCGAGGCGCTGGCATTCGGCAAGACCGCCGACGAAGTGGCCGACTCGGGCGTGAAGGGCGAGCTGGTGTCACATCGGACGTTCCCGGGCAACCGGCCCACGTCGGTGATCCTGGCCGACAAGCTGACCCCGGCGGTGTTAGGGCAGTTGGTTGCGCTCTACGAGCACAAGGTGTTCACCCAGGGTGTCATCTGGGGCATCAACTCCTTCGACCAGTGGGGCGTGGAACTGGGCAAGGCGCTGGCCACCACCATCATCGACGAGCTGACCTCCGAAGCCACCCCGGACCTGGCCCACGACGCCTCGACCAACGCCCTCATCAAGCGCTATCGCCAAGGCCGCGGCCGGGGCTGAAGCGGGGGGCGAGGGGCGAGGGGCGAGGAGCCGGAAACGGCCAAGGGGCCAGAGTCTGCACAACAGGTGGAGTCATGAGCTTTGTCCCCCACGGAGCGGAGTGGGGGAAGGGTCCGCCGGCGCAAGCGCCGGGGAGGGACGAGCGGGGTAGGGGGGGTTGAAAGCTCGCGAGATGAACTCGCACGCGTTCCGGAGCGCGCATGCATGCTCGCGAGGGATAGGCCCCCCCAGAGATAATGGTGGTGCTGGACTCTTGGGGTGGTGTGACCCGAGTGCCCCCTTCGACCTGCGTGTCTTTGGGTAGATCTGTCCACCGCCCCAAGGGCCCAGCACGGTGCTCGTCTGCGGGGTGGTGTGACCTGATAGGAGCCTGTAGCCGCAGGCCTCGTCTCTGGACTGTCCACCTCTTCGACGGCGGGTGCCACCCCTGTCGTGTTGAGAAGAAAGGGATGACATGTCCACGATGACAGAAGTGTTCTGCGGTGTCGACACCCACGCCGACACCCACACCGCAGCAGTGATCAACGGGATCGGCCGGGTCCTCGCCACCGAAACGTTCCCCGTGACAGCGAACGGATACAACGAACTGACCGCATGGATCACATCGTTCGGTCGGGTCGTTCTCGTAGGAGTGGAAGGAACCGGCTCCTACGGTGCTGGCCTGACCCGCCACCTCATGACCGCTGAACTGGATGTGCGGGAAGTGAACCGGACCAACCGTCAGCATCGCCGCCGCCACGGCAAATCAGACCCAGCAGACGCGATCGCAGCAGCCAAAGCAGTGGCGTCGGGCGAAGCCCAGGGACTGCCCCGCTGTGTTGACGGACCCGTCGAAGCGGTCAGGAACCTGGCAACAACCCGCAGCGGACTGGTCAAAGCCCGCACCCAGACCGCCAACCAGATCCACGCCCTGATCAAGACCGCCCCCCAACCGTTACGCGAACAGCTCCACGCCAAGACCCTCCCCCAAATCGCCAACACCGTTGCAGAACTCGAAGCCAGCGACATCACCGACCCCACCGGAGCAGTCATCACCTGCCTGCAAGCCCTCACCCAGACCTGGACCGCACTCGGCACCCACATCAAGAACCTGACCAAGGCCCTCGAAACAGCCACCGCTGCCGCCGCTCACCCCGACCTCTTCGACCAGGTCGGGATCGGGGCCACCGTCGCTGCCGACCTGATCACCGTTGCCGGCAGCGACCCGAACCGGTTCACCAGCGAAGCAGGATTCGCTGCTGCCTGCGGTGTGTCCCCAGTCGATGCCTCCTCCGGCCAACAACAACGACACCGCCTCAACCGAGGAGGAGACCGCCAAGCCAACGCTGCGCTCTACCGGATCGTGATCGTCCGGCTCCGCTACCACCAGCCCACCAAGGACTACATGGCCCGACGCCTCGCCGAAGGCAAAACCAAACGCGAAATCATCCGCTGCCTCAAACGCTACGTCGCTCGAGACGTCTACAGGATTCTCACCCAACCCCACTAGACATCTATAGGAGCATCTACCCCGC
>JBHJOH010000217.1:0-16414 GCA_050329955.1 Acidimicrobiia bacterium
CGACTGGAAGCAATCGCCGGCACCATCGCATTCCGCGACGAGATCCCCGACATCGTGCGCGACGTGATGCGACCCGCCCAACGACTCACCGTCGCCCTCGTCACCCTCACCGCTGCAACCACCCTGCCCGTCGGTCCGGTTCCGGTGGAGATCCACAAGGTGTGGCGGGATCGGGACCGCTGGACCACCCTCGTCAGGTTCCGCCGCCCCGTTGCCGGCATGGTCGAAGCAGGCGAGCTGCGCACCGTCGACGTCTACTCCATCGTCTCGGTCGAACTCACCGCCGAACGCTTCGAACCGCTGCTCGACGACCCCCGGCACCGCCTGGCTGCCGTTCCACACCCCGGTACGGGCCGTCATCGAACACGACCACTCCGCCGACTGGCTGTTCGACCGCGTCGATGTCGAATCCCGAACCCCCATCGGCGACGGACGGGTTCGATCAGAGATCACCATCGGCGGCGTCGGCCCGCTCGGGGTGCTGCTGTTGCGGCTGGGACGCAACGGCCGACTGGTCGAACCCAATGAACTCACCGGGATCCAGGCCGACCTGGCCCGACGGATGCTGGCGGTGTACGGGGCGTGAGCCCAGTCGCTTCGCGCAGAAGTATTACTCGAAGCTGCACCAAAGTGTTACTCGAAGACGCGCAGAACTACCATTGGTGGCATGCAACGCTACGTCCCACGCATGGCAGACGAGGTCCTCGCTTCCATGATCCGCGACCATCCGGCGATCGCCGTCACCGGACCCCGCGCTTCGGGAAAAACAACCACCGCAGCCCGCCATGCAGCCACGACCATTGCGCTGGGGCTTCCGCCCACCGCCAGCGCCTTCGCCGCCGACCCTGGTACTGCGCTCTCCGGCCGCCCAGAGCCGGTGTTGGTCGACGAGTGGCAGCTCGTTCCCGACACCCTCGCAGCCGTGAAAGACCTGGTCGATGCCGACCCTCGTCCCGGTCGATTCCTCCTGACCGGATCGGCCCGGGCCGATCTCGACGTGGCGACCTGGCCGGGAACGGGTCGACTCGTCGGGCTGCGTATGTACGGGTTGACCGAACGGGAGATCGACGGCCGGATCGGCGGTCCGGCATGGCTGACGAGGGTTGCGGCCGGGGATGTGCCCGAGCCTGGTCCCAGCCCTGATGATCTGAGAGGCTACGTGGGTCGCGCCCTCGGCAGTGGCTTCCCAGAGGCCCGGCTTCGCCAGGATGGTGATGGCCGGATCCGATGGCTCACGTCCTATGTCGACCAGCTCGTGACCCGCGACGCCATCGACGCCGCACCCGGGCGGGACCCGGTGCGCCTTCGGCGGTTCCTCGAGGCGTTCACCATCAACAGCGGAGGTGTGGTCGACGACGCCACCCTGTTCCAGGCAGCTGGCATCAACCGGGTCACGGCCCAGGCCTACGAGTCGCTACTCGCCGGGTTGTTCGTCATCGACCGGCTCCCGGCCTGGACATCCAACCGACTCAAACGGATGGTCCAGTCGCCCAAGCGTTTCGTGGTCGATCCGGCGCTCTTCACCGGAGTCCTCGGTGTCACCGTCGAAGATGTCCTCTCAGACGGCGACCTGCTCGGCCGAGTCCTCGAGACCTGGGCCGTCGCTCAGATCCGAGCCGAAGCCGAGACACTGGTCCCACGCCCGCGCCTTCACCATCTCAGAACCGCCGGAGGGCGACAGGAGATCGACCTCGTCGTCGAGTTCGGGGCACGCCGGCTATGCGCCATCGAGATCAAGGCGACGTCCAATCCCACACGCCAGGATGCCCGCCATCTGCGATGGTTCCGCACCGAGTTCGGCACGGCTGTCACAGCAGCCGTGCTCCTCCACACCGGCAAGCACACCTTCGAGATCGACGAGGGTGTCATCGCAACACCACTCGCCTCGCTGTGGAGCTGACGCCGCCGGGATATCCTCGGCAGCGGCACGCACAACCCGTGCTCCTGAACGGGAACGCCAGCCAGGTCGATCCACCTGCCTCGCTGGCAGCGTCGGTACCTGCTGCCACCGGGCTCGTGTCACCAGGGACTCGACCTCGGACCGGCGGCAGCGGCCCTGGTCATCTCGAGCAGGGTGTCGACGGCGAACGGTGCCAGCACCGTGTGCCGTTCCTCCCATTTGCCGACCTCCTCTGTGGCGGTGAGCATCCGCAGCGGGCGCTCCACGTCGTACCAGCCGGACATCACCACCCTGGCACCCGGCGGCTCACCGTCGGTCAACCACCCGACCTCGGCGAGGATCTCGGCGGCCGCCTCGTACATCCCATGGTCGAAGCGGACGCCGTCGAGATACAGCAGGGTGATCACCTCGGCCACCGCTCTGGACCAGTCGTTGGGGGCGAGCCCGACGGCCATCTCCCGCCAGGCGGCTTCCGGATGGTCCAGCCAGGTCTGCCCTCGCTTGATGAGGGTGAGGAGCTTTCCCGACCGGCGAACCGCCCCCAGCCGACGGAGCAGCTGATGCAGCTCGAACAGCTCCAAAGCCTCGCTCTCGCTCTTCGGGGGCCGCTCCGGCCAATTCATCATCCATCCGAACCGCTCGGCACCATCGCGCACGGTCGCCGTGTCCACGTATCCGGCCTGGGTGAGCGTCAACTTCACCCCGGTGCGTTCCAGCAGCCAGCGCACCGGCGCCATCCGCTCGTCGACATCGGCTGGCACCGGCACCGGGTGCAACAGCCGGTTGGCATGGCGGGAACGGAGGTCGTGGAGCCGACGGGCACGCCCCTGCATGGCATCGACCCACCACCCGAGCCGCTCGGTCAGCACGAGGTTGCGCAACGTCTGACCGGCCGCGTCGGGCAACTCGGCGTCGAGCGTGCGCTGCGTCACGGTGGCCGCCACCCGTTTCCAACCCGATGCACCGGGGCGAAGCTCACCCGCCACCATGGCCGTTTCGAGCGCTCGTCCCACGGCGGTGCGCGCCGACGACTCCTGCCAACCCATCACCCCACCCCACGCAAAGTCGTCCAGATCGGGCGGCTCGACGCCCGACGCCGCCACCGCCTTGCGGAACGCCTCGAACCCCGCCTGCTCCGACTGGTGATAGATGGCCAGGATGCGGGCGGTCTCCTCCGAGGCGAAGACGGCGGCGTAGCCGTCGAGGCCCAACCGGGAGAGAACCTCGGCCGCGGCGTCGACCGCCTCCATATGGCCGTCCAGATCGGCCATCCACTTCACCGGAATGGTGTACCAGGCGTACGACTGCACCGACGCCAGATCGATCATGTCGAGGGCCTCGCCGCCGGTCAGCCCATCGATCACGCCCCGGGCAGCGCTGCCCCGCATGGGGTCGGCTTCGGCCATGGCGGCGAGCACAGATTCGATGTGATCCGACATGCCACAAGGCTAGATGAGCTCGCTGCCCGGGATCGATCAGATGGCGACGATGTCGACCAGCCGTTCCAGCCCGGCCAGGTCCCCGGCATTCTTCGTGTAGAGCCGCACCCCGTGAGTGTGAGCGCCGGCGGCGATCAGAAGGCCCAGCACCCTCGATCGGGGCTGGCTACCGATTTCCGTGACCGCCGCAGCAAGCAGGCCGTAGCTGGCAGCGACGTCGCCGTCGATCGGCAAGGGATCGAACGCCCGCTGCAACTCGGTAAGCCTCCTCAGCCTGAGGGCTCTCACGTCGGAGTCGATGGTGACAAGCACCCCGAAGTGGAGTTCGGCGACCGACGCAACGCTGATCGCCAGCTCGCCCTCCAACTCCGGCACGTCGGCCGCAATCAGCACACTGGTGTCAAGCACCGCCTTCATCGGCGCGCTCCCACGGGTTCACGATCGATTGGTCGATCAGCTCTCGGTCGCGTTCCCAATCAGGGTCGGCCGGGCCGGAGAGCACCGCGGCGACCATGCCCCATCGCTGCCAACGCCGCGGAGCAGGGGGCACCATCCGAGCCGCCAGCCGGCCGGCGACGGTGATTTCGATCTCCTCGCCTCGCTCGACCCGGCGCACGAGATCGGAGGCGTCTTGTCTGAGTTCTCGGAGTCCTACGGTCGCCATGATGACCAGTGTCGCACGTGTGCTACCCGCTTTCCACGGCATTGCAGGCTCCCGACCGTGGGCTGAGAAATCTGTCACAGCCCCGCCGTAACTTGACTCCATGCACCACCACCCCGAGCACGCAGCCCAGCTGCATCAGTCTACTGTCAGTAGACTCAGCGAATGCGGCCTTCCACAACGATCCGGATCGACCTCGACACCCACGACCGAATCAAAGTCCTCGCCGAGCAGATGGGGCTTCAGATGAAGGACACCGTTCGGCTGGCGGTCGACACCCTCGAACGTCGACAGTTCTTCGATCGGCTCGCCGCCGAAGTGGCCCAGGCCGGGGAACCGGGTGCGACAGCACTCCGGAGCGACTCCGACGAGTTGACGGTCTCCGATGGCCTCGGCTGACGAGTTGTGGCTGATCGACTTCGGTGAGCCAGTCGCATCCGAGCCGGCCAACGTGAGGCCGGCGATGGTGGTGTCATCCGACGCTTTCCACGAGACCGGGTTCCAGGTCAGGTTCGTGGTGCCCGGGACCACGGTGAGGAAGCCATGGTCGACCCGGGTCGAGCTCGAGCCCACCGCCGGCAACGGCCTTCGCGAGACGACCTACCTTCAATGCGACCAACTGAGATCGGTGGATGCCCACCGCCTGGTGCGGAGGTTGGGGGTGGTGGATGCCGAGACCGCCGCCCGGGTGCGGTGGATCATCGCGGCCATCATCGAGGGCTGAAGGCGGAGAGTTGCGCTCATCTCAGACGGTGTCGGCGCGCTCTGTCGCAGGTGCGCGGCTGTGACCGGCCCGACCGGAGTCTCTGCACCATCTGCACCATGTGGTGCACTACGCTGGTCGGCGTGCGACGCGCCACCATCACCATCGACGACCAGCTGGCCACCGAGCTCGACGAATTCGTAGCTTCGATGCCTGCCACGCCGTCGCTGGCGGCGGTCGTGCAGGCGGCTCTGCGCAGGTTCCTCCGCGATGGCCACGACGGCAGCAGCGCCGCTCCCCTGCTGCTGCGGGTGATCCGCAGCCGAGGCGCCATCGCGGAAGCGGCCGGCGATCACGGCGCCTCCAACGTGAGGCTGTTCGGCTCGGTCGCACGAGGCGAAGAAGCCGAGGGCAGCGACATCGACCTGCTCGTCACGCTCGAACCGGGCCGCACCCTGTTCGACCTCGCCAGGATGAGGAGCCGGCTCGAAGAGGTCCTCGACGCGCCCGTCGACGTGGTACCCGACACGAACATGGACGACGCGCTCAGGAACGAGATCGAACGGGATGCCATCCGACTGTGACGCCCGCCGATCGTCGCCGACTCCTCCACATCCTCGATCACATCGAACGGATCCGGCGCTACACCTCCGAAGGCAGAACCGCCTACGACGACAAGACCCAGGACGCGGTCATCCACTGTCTCACGGTCATCGGCGAGGCCGCCGGCGCGCTCTCGCAGGCGACATACGATCGAATCGCCGCCCTCCCGCCGAAAGCGGTGCGCGCCCAGCGCAACATCCTCGTCCACGAGTACTGGCGGATCGACCACGACATCGTCTGGGCCACCGTCCAGCACGACCTGCCGAAGCTCACCCACGAGATCCGGGAGCTTCTCGCAGCCGAACGCTGACACGAGGCGTTGTGTGCACAGCCGGGCGGTTTCCGCCCGCTGCTGCACACAGCCCCGGCCGTGCCGCCGCTGGCGTGTGCATGAGCGGGCGCTTTGCGTCCGGATTTGCACACGACGGGCGGACGTCGCTGTGTGTCGACCTCGGCACCCGCTACGGGTTCGGTCCTGCGGGTGGCTACAGCGAATATGTCGTTGTCCCCGAGCGGCTCTTCCTCCCGATCGGCGACGCCACCACCATGGAAGGCGCCGCCATCGCCACCTGCTCGATGGTGACCCCGTACCGGGCACTGGTCCGACGGGTGAAACTGCGAGCCGGCGAGACCGTCGTCGTGGTCGGTGCCGGCGGAGGCGTCGGCATCCACACCGTCCAGATCGCCGCCCGCATGGGAGCCCGGGTGGTGGCGGTCGACACCGACCCCCGCCGCCAACAGGTCCTCCGCGACGAGGGCACCCACGAGATCATCATGATCGGCGAGACCGGGTTCGCCCAACAGGTGCGGGAGCTCACCGGTGGCCGGGGTGCCTCGGTAGTGGTGGACCTGGTGTCCTCCGAGCAGACCCTGGTGGACTCGTTGGCCTGCTTGGAGCTCGGCGGTCGATTGGCGCTCGTCGGCTACCGGCCGGGCGTCGACTTCCACGCCGTGGTTCCCAACATCGTGTTCCGTGAGATCGAGATCTACGGGTCGCACTGGGCGTCGATCATCGACGGGCGCGAGGTCCTGGAAGTGATCGACACAGGGCTGCTCACTCCGCGGGTGATGCGCACCTACCCACTCGACCACGCGCTGCAGGCGCTCGCCGAGCTGGAGTCGGGCGAGGCGATCGGAAGGACCGTGCTCATTCCCTGACCGGGCGTGGAGCCACCCCGCGCCGACCGGGGCTCCGTTCAACGCGGGGTCTCGCCCAATCGATCGACTCGACGAGACCGGCCACCAGCGCCGCCCGGGACACTGCTTGCAGGGCACCCGGATCGTGCAGAAGACGGCTCACAGGCTCGGCCAATGGGCTCTACCGATCGGGACACATGACTGGCACGGTCGAGGGAGCAACCACGATCGAACACTGGAGGAACCGATGCACGCCATCGTGGTCTACGAATCGATGTTCGGGAACACTCGTGCAATCGCCGACCAGATCGCCGCCGGGCTCTCCAAACACGGTGCGGCGCAGGTCTTCGAAGTTGGAGAGGCGCCGGCGGCGCCGGTCGCCGACCTGTTGGTGGTGGGAGCACCCACCCACGCGTTCGGACTGAGCAAGCCGACCACCCGGAGCAACGCCGCCGATATGACCGATCACGCACTGGTCTCACCGGGCGACGGGGCGCGGGAGTGGCTCGCCGCCATGCCCGAAGGCTCCGGCCAAGCGGCCACCTTCGGAACCCGGGTCTCCGGACCACTCGGCTCGGCCGCCTCCGCCATCGGACGCCGGCTCCGCTCGAAAGGGCGACATCTGATCTGTGATCCCGAGGACTTCTTTGTCGCCGCTCGTGGCGTCGAGGTCGATGAGGCCCTCAAAGCGGGGGAACTGGAGCGGGCCCGGGCATGGGGTGACCGGCTGGGTCGGCTTGCCACCCACCACTCCGACGCGGCGGTGTAGCGATGCCTTCGCTTGATCGGTGACACCGCTTCGACCAGACGGCGGAGGGTGCCAGGAACCGATCGAACCATACGGACGAATCTGTCGCTGCGGCGCGGACGAATCTGACATCCACGTGCGGACGAAACCTACATCGCGATCGTCCGGTACGATGTCTGTATGACGACTGACCGCTTCATCACACCGAGGATTCGTGAGGCGATGGCGGACACGCCGGTGGTTGTCGTCAACGGTGCCCGCCAGGTTGGCAAGTCCACACTCGTGACTTCGCTGCTGAACCTGCCAGGACGCGTAGAGGTGCTCACGCTCGACCACGAGGGCACCCGCATGGCGGCAGCGGCGGACCCGCGAGTGTTCGTCGACCACGCTGCCGACACGCTCGTGATCGACGAGGCCCAACTCGAGCCACGGCTGTTCCGAGCGGTCAAGGCATCGGTCGACGCCGACCGGCGACCCGGGAGGTTTCTGATCACCGGATCGGCACGATTGCTGGCGATGCCCGAGATGGCGGACGCACTGGTCGGTCGGGTGGAGGTTGTGGAACTGTGGCCGTTCAGCGAGCTGGAGCTCGCCGGCGATCGCCGAAGCGTGCTCGACATGATCGAGGCGTCACCAGCTTCCATCGTGCGGAGCCAGAAGTCGGATCGCAGGAAGCTGGCCGAGCTGATGTGCCGGGGTGGTTTCCCCGAGGTGATCGACCGGACCCAACGCCGACGCGGAGCCTGGTACGAGTCGTACTCCACCACCAGCGTCACCCGGATCGTGAACCAGATCTCCGACCTCGAACGAGTCGCCGAAATCCCCCGACTGCTCCGCTTGTTGGCGGCGAGAACCTCCGAGGAGCTCAACGTGGCGAAACTCGCCTCCGAGTTCGGCTGGTCGGCACGCACCGTCGACTCCTACCTCGCCCAACTGAGCAGCGCATTCGTCCTCCAGCTACTCCCGGCCTGGTCGGTCAACCTGTCCAGCAAGGTCGTGCACCGACCGAAGATCCACCTCATGGACACCGGGCTCGTTGCCGCCCTGTCCGGCGCCAACCCGCAACTGCTGCTGTCGTCCCCCGAGCGGTTCGGTGCGTTGCTCGAGACATTCGTGGTGATGGAGCTGCGAAAGCAGACGGGGTGGTCCGAGAGTCGGCCGACGTTGTGGCACTTCCGCGATCGGGGCGGAGCCGAAGTCGACCTGGTGATCGAGTACCCCGACGGCCGGGTGGTTGCGGTCGAGGTCAAGAGCGGAGCGACGCCTTCACCTTCGGACCTGCGGGGCCTCCGCCTGCTTCGGGACCGTCTCGGGGAGCGCTTCCATCACGGCTACGTCGCATCGACCGCGCCGGAAGCCCACCCGATCGAGAAGCGCCTCTCGGCAATCCCGGTCACCGCGCTGTGGGCACCCAGCGGCTGAGGCTGATCGAACCCAGCCACGGCCCGGTTCAGTCGGCGACCTTCACCAGGATCTTGCCCCTCGCCAGACCCGACGCCAGGACCTCGAACCCACTCTCGACCACACGTTCGAGCGGAATCACGTCACCGACCACATGTCGGGCGATATCGCTCGCAACCAGCACGTCGAGGGCCTCGGGGAGGTCGTCTCCGCACACGTGGGCGAAGGTGGTGACGACGTCGAGTTCACCCAGGGTCAGGTCGAGTAGCGGCACCGCCGTATCGCCCGGATGGAGCGCGACCAGCAGGATGCGTCCACCCCGCCGCACGGCGGCGAGAGCCAACGGAAACGATGCGGTTACGCCGGACACCTCGGCCACCACCGAGGCGCCGACACCGCCGGTGGCCTCGAGGAGAGCGGTGAGCGGGTCGACCCGACGAGCGTTGACGGTGACCGAGGCCCCGAGTGCGGCAGCCGTCTGGAGCCGGCGGTCGTCGACGTCGACGGCGACGATCCGCTCCACCCCACGGTGACGAGCGGCAGCCACGATGAAGGCACCGATGCCACCGACGCCGATCACAGCAAGCGTGTCCAGAGGCGCCACCGCAGCTCGACTCACTGCGTGGACGGCCACCGCCAACGGCTGGGCCAGCACCGCCTCTTCGTCGGTGAGACTGTCGGGGACACGGCGGCAGGTGGCGGCCGGGGCGACAACCCGTTCGGCAAGCCCGCCGTGGGTGTGGATGCCGATCGTGTAGTAGCCGGCACACAGGTTGGTGCGGCCCTCCCGACACCACAGACAATCGCCGCACGACGCCCCGGCGCCCGACACCACGCGGTCGCCCACCTCGAAGCCCGGCGCCTCGTTGACGGCGATCACCCGGCCGACGAACTCGTGGCCCAGGATGGTGGGACCGCTGTGACCGGTCACGGGATGGGGATCGTGCAGGGGAACCAGCACCGGACCGTGCCCGTACTCGGAGGCGTCGGTACCGCAGATGGATGCCATCGAGACCTCGATGAGTAGCTCACCGGGTGAGGGATCCGTCGGCTCGGCGACGTCTTCGACCCTCACGGCGCCAGGACCCCAATAGACGGCGGCTCTCATCGGGCACCCCCGGCGGGTTCGAGTCCTGGGAGCGGCGAGAGTCGGGAAGCAGAACAACCGTACGGCGATGCCATCGCGCAGAAGGTAGTCACGCGACCCCCTCAGCGCAGGCGAACGACGAGACCTGATCGCCTCGTAGCTTAGCTTAGCTAGATCTAGCTAAGCTACGAGGCATGGCAGCCCACATCGTCAACACCCACGAGGCCAAGTCACGTCTCTCCGAACTGATCCGCGAGGTCGAAGCGGGCGGAGACGTGATCGTGGCGCGGAACGGGCAGCCAGTCGCCAAGATCATTCCGTGGCCACCGGCACGTCCGGAACGCAGGCCGGGTGCTTGGGCCGGAAAGGTCACCATCCACGCCGACATCGTGGGACCCGACGACGAGGTGGCCGACCTGTTCGAACAGCCATGAGGTTGCTCCTCGACAGCCATGTGGCGCTGTGGTGGCTCGCCGACGATTCGACCCTCGGGCCGTCATGTCGGACGATGATCGCCGACGCCGACGAGGTCCTGGTCTCGGCAGTGACACCGTGGGAGCTCGGTATCAAGCGCGCACTCGGCAAGGTCGACTTTCCCGATGACCTGGTCAGCGCACTGGAGGGATCGGGATGCTCGTTCCTCTCGATCACCACCGCCCATGCCGAGCAGGCGCCGTTGCTTCCCGCCCACCACCGCGATCCGTTCGATCGGATGCTGATTGCACAGGCACAGCTCGAACGAGCGGTGTTGGTGAGCGCCGACCGCAGCTTGCGTCCGTATGAGGTCGACCTGCTCGACGCCGGGCTGTGATCCGCTCGCCCGTGTTGGCAGCGAGTGGGAGATCCCCCAGCGGGGATGGGCGATCACCCATCCCCGCTCAGAACTCTCCCCGTTCCCTTGCTCTGCGGGCTGCTCGGCGTACCCGGCTGATGTGCTGGTCGATGGCGTCTCGGCTGAGCCCGGTAAGCTCCATGATGTCTTCGGTGCTCCAGCCGAAGATCCAACGGAGCTCGGCCAGTCGAAGCGAAGCCTCGGATACTCCTTTGAGCGCCCGCAACACCGCCCTCCTCTGTTGGTATTCGAAGTCCTCATGAACGTCTTCGACGCCCTCGGGAACCACGAACAGCGGCGCGATCCGGCGTTCCCTGGCGATCCGGCGGAACAGCGTCACCTGCTCCCTGATCACCACCTGATGGAAGTAGGCGGCCAGATGCACGATCGGGGTGTTCACCCTCAGCATCTTCTCGACCGCTCTCCCGACGATGTCCTCGGCGGTTTGCGCATCGACCCCGTGGGATCGAAGGAACCGGAATTTCTGGGTCTGAAGGCGAGCCAGCTCGTTGGCAAACAGGCAGTCTGTCTGCTGCCGGCACCCCACGGGGCCGGTGGCGGGCTCGCAGCGTCTTTCACAGTCGGTTTGGGCCTCCATCGTCTACCTCCTTCTCGCCCGGAATCCTTTCCAGGCGGACGTACCAGTAGGACTCGTCCACGAGCCCAATACTGACAAAGATCGACCGACGAATGACGGGTGTTTTTCGCGAGGGGTTCAGCGGCTGGGGCGAGCCCCCGGCGAATAGGTGAAGATCACATCCGGGTCGTCAGGAGACCGGACCCAGACGGGAGCGGTCGGGACGACATCATCGATGATGGCGTCGAGGAAGTCGGAACGGATTCGGCGACTGTCGGCATCAGACACGCCGCACCCACACGGACAAGCGTCCGCATAGGACATCTCGACGGTCTGAGTGGTGTGACGGCGGGTCTTCCAATCCTTCGGGTTCCACATGAAAGGTCCTCTCCCCCGCCCGACAGGCGGCACCAGTCCGGGGTGTGGTGCGTGCGGGGTGCGGGTTGTTGGCGGGCCGACCGACGGGCCGGTTCCGACTCGGATATGTACACGGGTGCCCTCCCAGGCGCCACCTTCAGCATCGCATATGAGTCGAGGCAGGCAATGCCCCGACAACAGGCCCGTTGGCCTACGAGGAGTCAGACGCACACCACTGCCGGGAACTGACACGTTTCCCCGGAAAATGTTCGATGTCAGTCCATCGAGGAGCGCGCCATCTCTTCGGGGGTGAACGACACCGACCCCAACCCCAGGCACCTCCGTGCCCGACCGGCACCGGCCCGGCGCCTGCACGCCCGGTCGGGGGTGCTGGCCGTCGCCGCCGCCGCCTCCGGCTGGCTGGCCGGATGGCTGTTCCTGCGCGCACTCGGCGGATGACCTGTCAGCCGAACACCGTCTGCGCCGTCCACCCCGTGACGAAAGGAACCGGCATGAACACACTGCCCGCAACAACAGGTCGGAGAGACCCGGCCACCATGGAACACCTCGAACGACGTCTCGCCCGGGTGACGGACAGCTGCGCCGCCGTGGGTGCCCCGGTCAGGACGATCGGGGTGGGCTCGTTCACCCGACATCCGTTCGTGTTCGATCAGGGCGGGTCGAACTGGGTGGTGCTCCCAGTGAGCGCCGACCCGGTGGTGAGGTCCGGCCGGATGGCGATCCCGGCCCGGCACCGACGCCACCTGCAGCGGATCAGACACATCGGGTTCGCCGAACTCCTCATCGCCCACGAGACGCCGGCCGGGTGGGCCGCCGAAGTGACGGAGACACCCCGGACGTTGACCGCCGCCGAGCTCGAGCGGTTCGGTCAGGCAACGGTTCCGACACCGCTCGGAACCTCCGTCCTGAGCGAGACGATGGGCCGGGTGTCCGCACAGCTCGGTCGAGCACTCGGGGTGGCGGCAGCCGGAGCGGCGGCCGTGGTTGCTTCGTTCGGGGCGGCCGCCGCCCTGCTCGATCCAGTCCTCATCGGTGTGGTGGCAAGCGACGGGACGATCGCCGAGGGAGAGCCGGCCGGGTTCGTGGTGATCGCCCAATGGGACTGGTGAGAGGCTGACATGAACCGTATCGAGGAACTGCTCGAGGTGAGCGTCGCTCATGAGTCGATTCCGGTACCGGTCGATCCCCGACTGGCCCGATCGGCCTGGACGGCCGTCGCCGCCCTCGGTGTGGCGGTGCCCGCCCACGCCCTCATCCTGAGCGAAGGCGTGCGTCCCGAGACCACCGGCATCCTGATGCGACACGTAGCCTGGATCGCAACCCTGGGTGGGATCGGCCGCCTGCTGTTCCTCACCGGCAGCGCCGCACTCGCCGTCGCCGTGTTTCTCGCGGCCACCACGTCGGGGTTCTCAACCGCCAACCGGGCCGAGCACTGGGCAACCGCCGCCGTCATCGTCACCGCCATCGCCGTGACCGCTCCGCTCGCGCTGGCACTCCTACTCGGTGTGCTGACGATCGTCCTGATCCTGGCGGCAGCGATGCTCGCCCTCTTCTTCGCCACCGCGCTGTTGGTCCTGGGAGGACGTCGCCGGTGAGGTCGACCGGTCCCGCCCAGCCGCTGGGTCGATCAGCGTCGGAGGAACGCTCAGCCCCCTGAGACTCGGCCTGGCTCATTCCCACCGGAAGAGCCGAACGGCCATCAGACCGGCGACCACCGTGACACCGGCGACGATCAGCCATGACTGTCCGGGATCGAGGCTGAGCCAGCCGTCCTGCATCACCTCAATCGCCTGGCGCAGGAACGAGTAGTCCCCGACCGTGCCCATGGCACCGGTCAAGACCTCGGGCGGAGGTCCCGCGCCTCCGAGGATGAGAAGAACGAACCAGAGCAGCACCCCGAGTGCCTGAGCAGCCCTCGACGAAGGGAGAACCGCACCGAGGAGGACTCCGAGGGCGGCGAATGCCAGTGCCACCAGAACGAAGCCTGCAACGACGAGGAGCAGCGAGTCGGGCACCACGACGTCGTGGGTCGGCATCGCCACCGAGATCAGCACGATCCCCGATATGGCGGCGATGGTGAGTGTGACCACGATCTGTGCGCCGACCAGGGTTCCGGCAGGAAGTCCGGAGGCCCGATATCGCTTGAGCACGCCCCGCTCGCGGTCGGAAGCGATGTGCGTGGGAAGGCTGATGAGACCCACCGATGCCGCAACCAGGGCCAGGTAGGCCGGGACGTAATAGTCCATCGCCCCCACACTGCGGTAGATGTCAGGTGTGGAGTCGTTGCCGAAGACACCACCCATCACGAAGAGAACAACCAGTGGCAGCGCCAGGGAGAAAAGAACGGTGAGCGGCTCTCGGAGGAACAGCTTCTGCTCCAGCCAGGACAGCTTGGCGAGGAGCCTCATCCGGCCTCCCCGGTCAACGAGAGGAAGACGTCTTCCAGACTTGCACGCTCGGCGCGCAGGTCGATCGGGGCTTGGCCGTGGGCGACCAGTGCAGCCGCCACATGTGCCAGCAGGGGCCCCTCTCCCCGGACCTCATACCGACCCCGATCGTGGGCGACCTCCTCGACCCCGGCCACGTCGGAGAGCCACGACATGCCGGCGCCATCGGCGGTGAACCGGACACGGACGCCGCCTCCGTACCTTTCGATCAACTGCTGGGGCGAGCCCTCGGCCTTGACCTTCCCTTCGTCGATGACGACGAGGCGGTCGCACAGAGCCTCTGCCTCGTCCATGAAGTGGGTGACGAGCACCACTGTGGCACCCCGCTCGCGGATGCGTCGTATGAGATCCGATGCGATGCGGCGCGAAGCCGGGTCCAGGCCGGTGGTCATCTCGTCGAGGAACACCAAGGTCGGATTGTTGACCAGGGCCAAGGCTACGAAGAGACGCTGCTGCTGACCACCGGAGAGACTGCCGAAACGGGCGTTTCTCTTGTCGGTCAGACCCCAATCTGTGAGCAGCTCGTCTGCTGTGGGCCCTTCGCGGCTCAGCGACCCGAACAGGTCGATCGCCTCCCACACCTTGATCCGATCCGGAAGAGCCGCCTCCTGGAGTTGGGAACCGATCCGGCTCCGAATCTCGGCGAGGTGGGTCCTCGGGTCCAGATCGAGGACCGATACGCGGCCCCCATCGTGGCGGCGCAGGCCCTGAACGCATTCCACGGTGGTGGTCTTACCGGCGCCATTCGGGCCAAGGATCCCGAAGATTTCCCCCTCTTCCACCTCGAAGGAAACGTCCCGTACGGCTTCGAAGGAGCCATAGAGCTTGCGAAGGCTCTCGATGGTGAGGACTGAAGTCATCTGGTGGTGCCTTCACAAAGCCTGTGCGATGTGACCACCGCCCGCCAGGGCACCAAGTCCCTCTGGAGCGAGCCCTCGGCGGCCGACCGGCGGGCGATGGCTGCGGGGGCTGAGCCGGTAATGATGGGGGACGGGCGACATCGGCCGAACGGCGAGGGACATCGGTGGGGTGTTTCTACTCGCAGCCGATGCCGTCGCCGTCACGATCCAAGCCGTAGACGTCTGGTCCCACCACGGTGACACGCCCCACGTAGTACGGGCCGTCGCCGCTTCCACCAGCGCAGTCGACATCCTCGACATTCACCGGGACACACGCACCCTCATACGAAGGGTGGCAGCCGGACTCGGTGGTGGTGGTTACCAACTCGGTGGTCGTGGTGGTGGGTTGCGTGGTGGTGGTCGACGATGGCGTGGTGGTGGTCGGGGCCCAGATGCCCACCGCCTGCTGTTCGGCGGACGCAGCGGCGGTCACGAACAGATCGGCCAGCGCCAGCCCGACACCATCCGACCGGGCGAGACCACGGCTCACCAACTCGGTGTTCACCAGCGACCCGCCCAGGTACAGGTAGTAGCGGTCGGCACCGGCGGCGGCGTCGGCCACCAGCTCAACGTCCCTGCCGCCGATCAACTGGGCAAGTGTCTGGCGGGCGGTCGGTCCGACCGACTTCACCGCCGCCACACCGGCCAGTCGGACGCTCACCCGCTCACCCGACTCCAACCGCACCGACACGGTGTCGGCCGACAGCACCTCCACCACCCTGGCAACCATGCCCAGGCTGACGTCGGTGGTCACCGTGGCGCCCAACACGGTTGGTTCGGGGACGGCGGCCGTGGTCGTGGTTGCGAGTGCCTCGATCACGGCGGTGGGTGGCGGCGCTACCGCCGAGTCGGGAACGGCGAGTGCCAGCACCAACGCCAACGTCGCCGGGACCCAGGCAGGGCTGACCGGACGAGCCGGTCGCGTCAGGCCATCGAGTTCGAGCACGCCTTCCCGGTGGGCAGCTTTGGCCCGGTGCCGCAATTCGGTCGACTCGTCCATCAGCACACGCCAGCGGAACCGCGGGTCGGTGCCACCGGTGCCGTCGATCACGGCCTGTTTGCACACCACCAACTGTTCGGTGGGGCCGGCCAGCGTGTGGGGGCGTTTGCGGGACGAAACTGCCAGCGTCCAGCCGTCAGGCCCGAGCGAGTCGGTGGTGAGGTCGGCGAACAGGAAGGACACTTCTTTGCCACCGTCGAAGACCATCCGCCGATCGGTGAACAACACGGCGCCACGGTCGACGACCGTCCACATGTCGGCGCCGTCGCGGCGACGGGTCTCCAGCAGCTCAACGCCGGGAACGCTCCCCAGCCCGATCTCGCCATGTTTCATGCGGATCGGCAGCTCGACCGGATTGAGCTCGGCGGCCCAGCGGTGGTTGCGTTCGGCCCGGATGAACCGATCGGAGGCGCTGCGGAGCTCGGCGTCGGCGGCGGCGATACGGGCGACCAGGGACGACCGAGCCCGCTGGTGGTCTGACCACGCATGTCGGGCACCGGACCAATTCACCCACGCCTGTGGCGACCAGAATCGATACCACCCAGCTCGCAAAGGCCCCCCCTCTCGAGCGTTTCCGCCCCGACACCCGGGGCGGTGTTTCA
>JBHJOH010000218.1:0-12645 GCA_050329955.1 Acidimicrobiia bacterium
CGGCCACCGATGCCTTCAAAGCGCTCGAGGCGGCGCTGCGCTCGGCCGGATACCAGCCCACCTCCTCCTGGGCCTACAACTGCCGCAACATCGCCGGAACCGACAACCACTCCCTGCACTCGTTCGGGATCGCCATCGACATCGACCCGACCGTCAACCCCTACACCACGGGCGATCCGTATTCGGGCAAGATCAAAGCTTCCCACGTGGCGGCGGCGCTCGCCGTCAAGAACATGCGGGGGCGATCGGTGTGGTCGTGGGGAGGCAATTGGACCAAGCGCGACCGGATGCACTTCCAGATCGATGTCGGTCCCACCGCGGTGGAGATCGACTGGTCGACCGTTCCTGGCGGGGGGGCGGCGGGCACCCAGAGCACCACATCCACGAAACCCGCCACCACACCAACAACCATCACCCTCGAGGAGGAGACAGTGCTGCAACGCGGCGTCAAAGGCTCGGCAGTGGAACGGTTCCAGCAGTACCTGCTGGTATGGGATCCGGCCGCCCTCCCCGAGCACGGGGCGGACGGGGGCTACGGCACCGAGACCGTGGACTGGGTCACGAAGTACCAGGAAGCCATGGGCCTGCCGGTGACCGGCAACATCGACGGCGTCACCGCCGCCATGCTCGTCACCGAGAAGGTCTCCGCCGGCCGTCAGCGCTGAGCGAGGAACGCGGTCAGCGCTTCCCGGATCGACTGGATCCACAAGCCTTCGTTGGCGGCGTACGTTCCCGTGGCGCCGTTGAGGCGGGGCAGGGCGGTGCCGCCGGCGTGGTGAAGCGCCACCAGCTTCCACTGCGCGTTGAACACCGGGCTTCCCGAACTTCCCGGTTCGGTGGGCGCCCGATAGTGCAGCTTCGGCGCCTCCATGTCGAGCAGCACGTTGTCCTGCAGCGAAAACGACAAGCCCCCGCCCAGGGGATGGCCGATCACATACACCCGCTGTTGACCGTCGTTGGCGGGAAGGCGGGGTGCCACCGGGATCGCCTCCACCGCCGGAGGCTTCGGATCGACCCGCAGCACCGACACGTCCAGTTGGTCAGGGGGTGACGTGAAGATCAGCTCGGTGACGGTGAACGGATCTTCCAAGCCGAGTGCTTCGAAGGTGATCGAGGCCTCGTCGGGGAAGAGGGCGCCGGCCACGGTTTCGGAAACCACGTGGGCGTTGGTGACCACGAACGCCTCGTCGGCGGGGAGCCGATCCGACAGCTCCGATCCGAGCAGGAGGAATCCGGTCCCGACACCTTCTCCCGAGCTGTTGCAGATCCGTGCCACCGCCTCGGCCCGCGTCAGGCCGGTGCGGTACCACTTGAGACTCTGGACGCCGGTCGTTCCCAACACCTTCTCGAGAACCAGGTCGGACACCGACTCGAGGGCGGCACGGGTCTCGCGGCCGGCACCGCCCGCCTCGATCCGGACCCGACCACCATCCTCCCGGCTGAGGATCGCCGACCTCAGTACCGTGAGCATGCCACCGCGTTCCCCGTCGGGACGAAGCTGCCACACCTCCTCGAGTTGGCGAAGGGTGGCGGACATTTCGAACACGCCGGCATCGGTCTGGACGTATCGCCCCAACCACTCCAGGGCGGCGGTGTCATCGCCTACCGCCAACGCCGCCTCCATGGCAACGGCCAGGTCCCATGGTTTGGCCTCACCGCGATCGTGGCGAGCCTGTGCCATGGCAAGGATGTCGGTGGCGACCCCACCCCAGGCGGGGGCATCGGCGATTTCGACGCCGTCACGCTCGGCACGGGCCAGCAGCGCCACCAGGTTGACGCCGTGCCACAAGTGCTCGCCGGGACCGGACCGGTACACCGACCCATAGGCATCGACGGCGTCGACCAGCAGCTTCTGGTTTCGGGCGAAACCGGGATGGCCGGAATCCACGTACATCTGCTTGTAGCAGCGGCCGAGCAGGCCGCACACCTCGGGCGCCTCGGCGTCAGCCTCGGGAAGGTCGGCGAGGCGAGCCCGCAGCACCGATACGGCGGCCAGCGGTCGCCCGCCATCGATGAGCGCCTGGGCGTACTGCCGCAGGATCTGCGGGTGGTCGACGCCGCCTGCCACCAGCGCCTGGGCGACGGCCTCCATCAGGTCGAACCAGCGGTTGGAGCGGAGCTGGGACAGCACCACCTTGGCGTCGTCGGCCGGGAACGGCTCGGCGCTGGATTCCAGCCGGCCGATCAGCCCGGCACACCAGTCGCCCGCCGCGGCACGGTCGTACCTCCCCACCAGGCCCACCAGACCCCCTGTCAAATCCGAGACATCAGCCCAGGCCACGGTGTCTCCCCTACAACTCGAGCATCGAACCCAGCTCCTCCCGCATGCGCGGGCCGGCCAGGTATTTGGTGACAGCGTGGCGGAACTTGCCCCAGTTCTGCTCGTTGATATCGACCACGGCGTTCTCCCCGCCCTTGCGGTAGTCGTTGCCGAACCGCGCATCGAGACCGACCACCGGGTCGAAGCGGTCGTAGATGTTCACCCACCGGGCCACGCTGTCGGGGAAACCGGTGTCGCGGGTCCACTCGGGTCGCAGCTTGTCCTGGATCTCGTCGAGCCCGAGCGGGCTTCCCAGCGTGATCAACCCGTCGATGGGAAGGCAGTCGGGGACACGCTTGAGGTTGTCGTAGGAGATCACGGTGCCCATGCTGTGTGCCACCACGATGTGCGGCGGACCCGAAGCGGCGGCCTCGGACAGTGATTCCTGGAACCGGCGACGGATCTCGGTCTGAACCTTGTAGTGGGTGCCGGGCCGCGGCGTATGGTCGACATCGAACAGGTAGTGGTGCACGTCGCGCAGGAAGATCGCCATGATCCGCTTCTTCAGGAACCAGGGCAGGGGAATGCGCTCGAGTAACGGACTGTCGGGCTCGGCCGGCGGCGGAGCCTCATCCTCGGCGGCGTCCAACTGGTACTTGTCGCTGACCGCCTGCAGCCAGGCACGTTCGTCACCGTCGGCTTCATCGACGAAGGACAGGTCGACATCGTCGAGGTCGGCTTCGGCAACGCCGTCGTCGGCGCTCTCGTTGATGTCGTCGTCGGCTCGGGGCTCGGGATACATGACGTCGGCCCAGTACATGAACGAAGACGTCACGCCCTCGGCCCCCAGATCGATGCCGTCGTTCCTGGCCAGAGCGCGTTTCCACGCCTCCAACACCAGGTCGGGGGATCGCATGTTCGAGATCCCGTGCACGAACGTCACGTGCGCCATCTGACTACTCCTCGGGGTATTCGGAACCGACCTGGGTCGAGGCTACCCCTTGGAGACGGTGCAAGAGGGGGTCGACATGACGAGTGGGGTCAACAGGTCAACTTCCGGCTTCCGGCCTCTGGCTCCTCGCCCCTCGCTCCTCGCGACATCGTGTAGCCGACATGCGTACGATCGTTGGACGAGGGCGGACACAGACCGGCGACACCGCCCGCCGGGACCAACCCGCGGTATCCACCAACGCCGAGCGCTCTCTCATCGTCGAAGCGAGGAGCGGCATCATGCGAGCACTGTTGGCGATCATCTGTCTGGTGGCAGCGGCATGCGGCGGCGGCGACGTCACCGACTCCTCGAGTGCCGAGAGCACCGTCGTCAGCCTGGTTCCGAACACCACCAGCGACACCGACGCCGGGTCCACCACGACCGGGGCGACGACCGTCGAGTCAACGGTGGACACCACAACCACCTCCGCCCCGGCCGAGACCCCCGTGATCTCCTTCGAGCCCCGCACGCTCACCTTCGTTCGTGAACTGCGGGTGCCGTTGTGGGCCACCTCCCTGCCCGAGGATGCGATCTCGTACCGGCTTGTGGACGGTCATCCCGACGCGGTGGGCCAGGAGAACTGCGTGACCGACGGCACCGACCTGCTGTTCCTAACCGAGCCCGACCCCCCGCCCGCACCCGCCCGATGCGCCGTGGAAGCGTCGGTGCCTGGTGCCGAGCCGGTGGTGGCGGTGGTCGAGATCGGGTTCGCCAACTGGGTGGTCTCGATCGAACCGATCGGCACCGTCAGCCACGCCGACACCGGAGGAGACATCGAAGTGACCGTCTTCGAGGATTCGGGTTCGGCCTACGGGATCTCCTACGAGTGGTTCTGCAACGACGGCGGATTCGAGTTCGGGCTCGCCTCACCGGACCCGTCTGCACCCGGTACCACCGAATACCGCTTCCCCATCACCTTCGGTCCCGACGCCGGCACCTGCGCCATCACGGTGCAGGCCGAACCGCTCGACCACGCCGGTGGCGGCGGTCGACTCGAGACGTCCTTCGAGGTGGTGCCGTGACCGGAGAGGGCGGGCGGTGATCTCAGAGCCCGCACCGGCGACCCACCTCCTTCCCGAGGAGGGAGAGTCGTGGCTGTTCATCTCCTACAGTCGCACCACATCGGAGTTGGCCAACGCCATCACCGATGCCCTGGAAGCTCGCGGCTACCGGGTGTGGATCGACCAGGAGTCCATCACCCCCGCCTCCGACTGGAGAGCACGGATCAGCGTCGGCATCGAGGGTGCCCGGGCGGTGGTGCTGATCATCTCGGAACGTTTCATCGCCTCACCCAACTGTGACCGCGAGTTGGTGGAGGCGGTCGGGCTGGGCAAACGCCTCATCCCGGTACTGGCCGAACCCATCCCCATCGAACGACTCCCCGTCCCTGTGCCGGATCTGGACCTCATCATGGCAACCGATGCCGAGCTGACCGCGGTGGTCGACGAGGTGGTGGTAGCCGTCGAGACCGATCTGGAATGGCTCGACGAACACACTCGGCTGCTGCAGTCGGCGCTCCGGTGGGCCGAGACGCCCGAGGACCGCAGCCTGCTGCTGCGTGGCAACGACCTGCGGGCCGTGCTCGGTCGGGTTGCCGCCGCCGATGCCCGGGCGCCGACGATCACAGCAGCGCAGCGCAGCTTTCTCACCGCTTGCGAAGCGAACCGGCGGCGCCTGCGCAACCTGAGCTGGGCGGCGGCACTGGCCGCCACCGCCATCGTCGGCCTGGCGACGACCGCCACCGTGCAGCGGGCGGCGGCGGTGGAGGCACGCACCGGCGCCGAAGCCCAGCGCATCGCCGGCGACGCCGAGTCGCTCTACGACACCCAGCTCGACCTGGGTTTGAGGTTGGCGCTGGCAGCGTACGCCCATGAACCGGCGCTCCCCGCCACCTCGGCACTGATGCGCGGCCTCACCCACGGTCCCGGCCTCCGGGCCGGCACGGTGGTGGGAGAGAACGGGGTGGTCGAAGCCGTGTTCCCGGCGGGGGACCGCTCGTTGGTGCTGGTCGACAGCCGGGGTGAAGCGTCGTCGTGGTCGGAGACCGGCGAAGTGGTGGGACTGGCCAGTGGCGTGGGGTCGGTGGCGAGCGGGAGCGAGGGGGTGATCACCGCCACCGCCGAAGCCGTGACCTTGCCGGGCGGCGTGCAATGTCGGCCCGATGCCGGACGGGTGTTGGCAGTGGAGTCGGCACCATGGGGAGCGGCGGTGTCGGTGCAGGAGGGCACCGGAAGCGCAGTCCTGGCGCTGGAACGGGACTGCACCGTGACCACCCTGGCCACCACCGCCGCCCGGGTGTCGGTGCTGGCACGTTCGGCATCCGGTTCGGTTGCCTGGGGCAGCCAGCGCGGCGAGGTCGGCATGGTCGACGCCGAGCGAGCACCACTCGAGGGTGGCGCCTTCCCGGGGACGGGAATCGCCGCTCTCGGATTCGGGCCTGGTGACCGAGTGGCAGTCGGACTCGACAACGGCAGCGTCGCCCTCCTCGGCGGCGAACCCGTCGAGGCCCACCGCGGCGCCGTGACTGCCGTCACCTTCGCGATCGAGGGCCTGGTGACGGCGGGTGTCGACGGGTGGATCCGTGTGTGGGACCCCGAGTCGATGCGGCTCGAGCTGGAGCTCACCGACGTCGGGCCGAACGCCCAGGCGGTCGCCATCCTCGACGTGGCCCAATGGAACCCGGGAGGGTTGGTCAGCATCGATCGGTCGGGGCGTGCCCAGGGTTGGGACCTGATCGGACGCTCGCCACTCGCCACCCTGGTCGAGGCCACCACCGGCATCGATGACCTGGCCGTGATCGACGGCAGGTTCGTGGCGGTGGGGGTAGCAGCGGTGTCGTCGACCGCCCTGCCCGAAGCCACGCTGACCGCCGTCAGCCGGGACGGATCGGTCTTCGGCGACGAAACGGGCGGGGTGTGGCGCACGGTCGACGACGGCTGGGAGAGAACCCAGGGCCCATCGGGTCGCCCGGTTGGACGCGTCGACGGACCGGTGTGGGCCGACTCCGAAATGGTGTACTCGGCCGACGAGCGCTGGGAGGTGATCGCCCGAGCGTTGCTGGCAGTGGAGGGCGACGTGTTGGTGGCCACTGCCGACGGCGAGGTGGTCCGGCTCGGCCCGGGGACGATCCAGGTGGCGTTCGACGGGCATCACGGGACGGTCGACGCCCTCGCCCTCAGCCCCGACGCCATGCTGGTCGCATCGGGAGGAGACGACCGGCTGGTGTATGTGTGGGATCGCGCCACCGGTGATCCGGTCCACACCCTCGTCGGACACACCGACCGGGTCCTCGACCTCGCCTTCAGTCCCGACGGGTCCCGGCTGGCATCAGTGGGCGAGGACGACCGGATGATCTTCTGGGACCTGGCCGCCAACGCCATGGTGGGTAGCCCCGTCGCCCACCCCGGATCGGCCCGGATCGAAGCAGTCGCCTGGGAGAGTGACACCGCACTGCTGACCGCCGGGCCCGGGGTGTGGCGCTGGAACGTCGGCGTCGACGACCTGGTGGAGGCGGCCTGCCGACTGGCCGGGCCACGAGCATTGACCACCGAAGAGACCGCCCAGTACCTGGGCGAGACCGAAACGAGTGAACCATGTTGACCGACCTGGAAGAGCTGGGGGTGCTGGCCCCGTTCCTGCTGTTGGCGGCGGCCGTCCTGGCCCTCCCGATCACGAGCCTGCTACTCCGCCGCTACCGCCGGTCGGTGGCAACCCTCATGTCGGCTGCCGGGTCCGACGTCACCGCCGCCCGCACCCCTCGCCCCGAAGTTCGCCCACCGACCGGCCTCGGCGCAGCCGAAGACCTCGCCCACCGACGGGTCGTGCACGTGGCGATCACCGTGGGCGCCGGTTTGTTCGTGGGGATCTCGTACACCTGGCTCTTCTACCTCTGGAACGACCTCGAGGTCCTCCCGTTCCGTACGCTGTTCCTGGTGCTCATGTTCAGCTGGCCGGCGGTGCCGGGCGTGTGGGTGTCGACCGATGGCGACAGGCGCTGGACGCTCACCGCTGCCGGTGGGTACTTCGCCGCCATCATCGCGGTGTCGATGGCGGGCCGATCCGGGGTCGGCAACGCCCTCTTGGGGTGGGTGTTCTTCAACGCCCTCCCAACCGCGGTGGTGGCCGCCTTCTTCAGTCGGGCGTTCCGGGCGGTCGGGGTGCTGGTGCTGGGGGTGATGCTGCTCGCCGTCACCGGGTCCCAGGCGCTGCTCGGAACCCTCGAGACGGATACGGGATCCCGGCTGGCCGTCGATCTGGGATCACTGGTCGGGATCGAGGACGCCGTCGCCATCTTCGTGCTGGTACCACTCATCGGCTTCGTGGTGACCGCCGCGGCCGGATGGTTGGTGCTGCTGCGACTGGGTCGATGGTATGCCCGTCGCGGGTTCTCCGACCACATGCTGCTGCTCGGGTCGATGTGTTTCGTGTTCTGTCTCGACTACGTGTCGGCGGCAACCGGGGGTGAACTGGGCGCACTCGCCATCGGAGTCGGGCTGTTCGTGGTGCTGGCCATCGGCACCCTGTGGGTGTACCACTCGTTCGTGCATCGCAGCGACCAGGTGACACGACTGCTGCTGTTGCGTGTGTTCGACAGGGGTGCCGGGACCGGCGGGCTGCTCGGCGCCGTCGCCGCCCGCTGGCGGCACATCGGCCCGGTGAGACTCATCGGGGCACCCGACCTGGCCACTTCCACTATCGAACCCGACGAGTTCCTGGCCTTCACCAGCGGCCACCTTCGCCGGCTGTTCATCGACGATGAAGCGACCCTCGAAGGGCGCCTCACCGACCTCGAACCCGTTCCCGACCCCGATGGTCGCTATCGAGTGGAAGAGTTCTTCTGCTTCGAGACCACCTGGCAGGCGACGGTCGAATCGCTCCTGGCGGAAAGCGATCTGGTGCTGATGGACGTCCGTGGTTTCGACGCCGCCCGGCTGGGGGCGACCCACGAGCTGGAGCTGCTGGGCCGCGAGCGCGCCTTCGACCGCACTCTCTTGATTATCGACGAACACACCGACACCGACCTGGTCGACGGCATCGTCACTTCATCGGAGTCATCCCCACCGCGCCGGCACCGGGTCGCCCCCAACGATCGCCCCGACGCCATCGTGGAAGCCCTGCTCGCCCTCGGGTCCGGCAACCGCTGAGGGACTGAGCACGAATCCTGTGCTACACCGATCTTGTGGCGAATCTGACCCTGACCATCGACGGCTGCTCGTGTGCGCCTACGACCGGGGCAGCTGCCGTGGCGGGCGGGTGCACACAATTGCTCACCGAGGACATGAACTCCGGCCAGATCATCCGGGGGGTGGAGTTGGTGAACCCCTTCGAACTGGCCTGACCGGTGCGAAAGATCACAGCATTCGCCCACAAGACATGTCAGCCGGCGACACCCTGCTGCGTCTCACCCACGAGACGACGACAGGAGCAGGAATGGCTGAGCACATCTGTCCTCACTGCGGCACGGCGATGGAGCTGTACGGCACGCTGAAACTGGTGTCCGACGTGCAGAGCAGGTTCCGCTGCATGGGAGTGGCGTGTGCCGTGTGCGGAGGGCGCTGCCTCGAGCGGGCGACGGCGCTGCTTCCGGCGGCGTAGGGCGGCGATGCCTGCTCACGCCTCCTCGGTGAAGGCCAGCACGATCGCTTCGGCCACGTCGGCGAAGAGCTTGGCACCGCGGTCGGAGTCGGGGCCCATGATCTCGGGGGCCACCCTGCCACGAAAGGCAAACCCGAAGAAGACCGCATCGAGCGCGCTGAACAGGTCCTGCATCGTCATGCCCTGGCGAAGGCGACGCCCGTACGGTCCGAGCACCTGCTCGTAGAAGGCACACAGGATGTCCATCTCGAGCAGGTAGCCGTCGTGCATGATGCCGGCTAGTTCCTCATCACCCAGGTAGGGGGTGGCGCCGAGATCGACGTGAGCGGCGAGGCCGATGGTGCGCCGGAACTCGGCCTCGGCCAGCACCCGGATCAGAACCGGCAACGGCGGAAGCTCACTCAGATCCCCCAACAGCTCGGAGGCGGCGTCCTCCATGGCGGTCGACTCGTTCGACCGACCCGAATAGAGACGGCGGGCCAGCTCGGCATGGAAGTCGGCCTCGCCCTCGAACACCGTGTACACCGAGGCCTTGGGAATCCGACAGTAGCCCTCGAGCGGATACGACAGGATCTCCTGGCGGCGCTCGGCGATCCAGCCGGCGAACGTCGGCGAGGAATCGTCACGCTCGGTGAGGGCGTGTGCCGCCGGCATGGGCGGTGGGTGCTCCACCAGGAACACCTGCAGGCGGGTGGCCGCCTCCAACACCTCGTCGAGCTTCAGGTGGGCGAACATCCGCTGCAGGAGGTCGTCGCGACCACCGCGCGTCAGGTCGTCCACCAGCAGCGTTCCCGCCGCCAGCAACAACTCTCGCGTCTCGGACCTCCGCCGACGCGGAAGACGTTTGCCTGTCGCCGCCATCATCCGAGGCTACCGCCCCGGGCGGGACAAGAATCCAGAAGTTGACTCAATTCGGAACAGCATTCAGAATGGGCGTCCGCTCAAACTGGCGTGTCCGTGAACACACACCATGGAGGGGCGACACGTCAGAACCCGGGTCGGCAAGGGGTGCGCGACCCGGGTTCTGATTTTCCGCCTTCCATCGACTCCCGAGCTTCGAGCTTCGAGCTTCGAGCTTCGAGCTTCGAGCTTCGAGCTTCGAGGGATCCTGGGTAGCTCAGCCTGCGGGGTTGTGCTCGGCCAGGAACCGTTGTTCGAGGGAGTCGAGCACCATCTCGAGGATGTAGTGGAACTCGTCGCCGAAGTCGTACCCCGGCACCAGCACGTGGTTGGCGGCCATCTCGGCGACGTGGGGGAACTGGTCGAAAGGGACCTGTTCGAGAATTCCACCGGCGACGTCCGAGACGTCGTCGGCACCGAAGGGCAGCGCCGCCTCCTGAACGGCGAACCCGAAGATGACGGTGTCGAGGGCGGCGGCGACATGGGCGGTCAGCCGAATCGACATCCCGGCCGTGCGCAGGCACCCACTGACTGCGTCGTGGTGGCGGATGGTCTCGATGCCGGGAGTGGTTCGGGAGTCCAGCAACGTGATGGCCCACGGGTGGCGGTTGAGGGCACGGCGAGCGGAGTGGGCCCTCCGCTCCATCTCGGTGCGCCACGGGGCGCCGATCACCGGGAGGCCGATCTCGGCGAAGACCCGGTCGACCATGGCGTCGAGGATCTCCTCCTTGTCCGCCACGTAGTGGTAGATCGCCATCGGGCTCACTCCCAGCTCGGTGGCGATCCTACGGAGCGTCATAGGTCCGGTCCCGATGCGATCGGCCACCTCGATGGCCGCATCCACGATGCGGCCCCTGTCCAAACCTGTCTGTGGTCGTCTCGCCATGTCGCTTGCTTATCGTACTAAGTACGAATAGAATCTCCAAAGCCGCTTTACTAAGTACGAATGCCGGTCCCGACCACGGAGCAATCACCATGTCCCGAACCACCACCCCCACCGCCACCATGCACGCCATCGTGCGACGTACCTACGGCGGCCCCGATACGCTCACCTACGAAACCGTGGCCAGACCGGCCATCGACGACGACGAGGTGCTGGTTGAAGTTCACGCCGCCGGGCTCGATCGCGGTGTCGCCCATGGGATGAGAGGCACGCCCTATGTGGGACGTCTCTCGTTCGGACTCCGCGCTCCCCGGCGTCCGGTGATCGGCCTCGACGTGTCGGGCGTGGTGGTGGCCGTCGGCGCCCGGGTCAGCCGGTTCCAGCCGGGCGACGAGGTGTACGGCATCGCCAAGGGCTCGTTCGCCGAGTACGCCGCCGCCCCGGAATCCAAACTCGTCCACAAACCCACCGGCCTGTCGCATCTCGAAGCAGCCGTGGTTCCCGTCTCCGGGCTCACCTCCCTCCAGGCGACCCGGGCGGCTGGCGTCTCCCCCGGCCGAAAGGTGGCAGTGCTCGGCGCCTCGGGCGGGGTCGGCACGTTCCTGATCCAGACCGCCAAAGCGGCCGGAGCCGAGGTCACCGCCACCTCCAGCGCCGCCAAGGCCGACCTGGTTGTGTCGCTCGGCGCCGACCACGTGCTCGACTACGCCGCCGGCGAGCTCGACACGATGGCCGGCCGCTTCGACGCCATCCTGTTCGTGGCGGGGACCCAGAGCGTGTCCCAGCTGCGTCGCCTGCTCACCAGGCGCGGACGTCTGGTGGTGATAGGCGCCGACCAGGGCCGGTGGTTGGGGATCGGCCGACAGATCCGGGCAACCCTGTTGTCACCGTTCGTGCCGCAGAAGCTCTCGATGCTGGTCTCGCGCGAGACCCACGTCGATATCGAAGCGCTCAGCGCCATGATCGAGCAGGGAGCCCTCCGCCCCCACGTGGGAGCGGTCTACCCCCTCGCCCAGGCTGCCGACGCCATCCGTCACCTCGAAGCCGGACAGGCTCGGGGAAAGATCGTCATCCAGGTGCGCCCATGACGACGGTGGTGTCGGGACGGGTGGTGCTGTCGGTGCTGTGGGTTGCCCTGATGCTGGTGTACCTGCTGGGCGACGTGCTGCGCATCTTCACCGGGGACTTCGTGCCGGGCGAGATACAGGGACGCCAGGCGGCACCGTGGATGTGGACCCTGGCGGCGGGGCTCATGCTGATCCCCATCGCCATGGCGGTGGTGAGCGTGATGCTGGCCGACCCGACACTGAAATGGGTGACGGTGGGGGCGGCGGCGTTCCTGATCCTCTTCAATCTGGCCGGCCTCCCCTATCCCGGTCTCTACGACAACCTGCTGATCGGGGTGGGTATCACTATCAACGTCGTCACCATCTGGCAGGTGTGGACGATGACCTGACGGGGTCGATGACGGCGTAAACGTCCCTCGATGGAGATACCGGGCCTGAGGCGACGCTGATAGATCTCGAGGAGTTCGGGCTCGACCCCGGCCTCGGCCCCGGCGGCGACCGCCGCATGATGGAGGGCGCCCATGGCGGCGGACACCGGCGGAGTCACCTTCTTGAACGACAGGCGGGGCGGCGAGGTTTCCATCGGCGAACCGTAGCGGGCTCGTCGGGTCGCAAGGTGATGTTCCTCCCGCGGCATCCCGGCGTCCGGCGGCGGGGCCGATCCCTAGTTGCCGGAGAGGGCCGGTATCGTCCCGCACACGCGAAGGGAGTGCTCATGCGAATGGCCAAGGTCTCGCTCGCCACGCTGGTGGCTGTCGCCGCCGTGCTTGCGGGAACGGCTTCGACGGCACACGCCCAGTCCTCACAGATTGGCGACTTTCGTTCCGCCCCCTGCCCGTTCGAAGGGCTCGAACTGGGACCGGTGACCCTGATTCCGGAGGATGACGGATTCGAGTGCGGATACGTCACCGTTCCCGAACGACACGCCGACCCGGATGGGGCCACCATC
>JBHJOH010000219.1:0-12137 GCA_050329955.1 Acidimicrobiia bacterium
TCGGCGGTGGGTGCTGACCCGTTCAACCACACGTACGCGTACAACACGATCGGGAACCTGACGTCCATGACCGGGGTCGGCACCTACACCTATGACCCGGCTCACAAGCATCAGGCCACCGCGGCGGGGTCGAACACGTTCTCCTACGATGTCGCCGGGAACCTGACGTCACGGACGATTGCCGGGCAGGCAACCCAGAACCTGGTGTGGGATGAGTCCTCGAGGCCCGAAACGATCACGCAGGGGACGTCCACGACTGGGTTCTTGTCGGTCGTCGACATGGATGTCGACGCTGTCTAGGCGTCTGCACCGATGCGGATCGGGATGGCTGCCCCCGTGCTGGACGACGGGGCAGTCACGCGATATGCCCGTCTTCGTCGAGCGGCGAGAACGGGTTGTGGGCGAATTCCCACAGGTGCCCGTCGGGGTCTGCAACGTAAGACGAGTAACCGCCCCAGTCGGTCTCGAACGGCGAGCGCACCGGCGTCGCGCCGCAGGCCACCGCATGGGCGAAGGCAGCGTCCACCTCCGAGCGGGATGCCTGGTTCTGGGCCAACGTCATGGCGCCGGTCTTCAGCCGCTCCACCGGTAGGCCGGTTTCCGCCGCCAGCCCTTCCAGCGTGAACAGTCCGAGCTTCTGCCCACGCATCGCATAGAAGGCTACGTCGTCCGTGGCGCTTTCCACCTCCCAGCCGAGCGTTTCGTAGAAGGCCCGTGAGCGGCCCAGATCGGCGGCGCAGAGAGTGATGAACGTCACCCGGTTGAATGGAAATGACACGGCGAGTGATGCCCTTCTGTTTCCTTCGAGCTGGCACGGTCTCGGCCGGGCGGCAAGCTCATTCCTCGACGGACGCCCTCCCCCTGCGCCGTCATGAGCCAGTCGAGGGCGAAGGTCCGGTTCGCCTGGATCTTAACCGTGAACGGCGAACGGCCGCCGTCACCCAACCTTGCTGGTGACCAGACCCGTGATCTTGGCGATGGACTCGAAGTTCTCGGGGACGAGCTCTTCGTCGTCGATCTCGATGTCGTATTCGGTTTCGAGGAACGAGATGATCTTGAAGATGCCGAGGGAGTCCACCACTTCTTTCTCGAGGAGCGGGTAGTCGGCGGTCAGGTCTTCGGGGGTGCCGTCCCAGCTCAGCTCGCTGGCGATGAAGTCCCGGATGCCGGTCTCGATGCTCATAGGTGAACTCCTTCTGCTGATTGCTTCAGTTGCTGACGGTTGATCTTGCCGGTGGAGGTCTTGGGGAGCACCTCCAGCAGTTCGAAGTGCTCGGGAATCATGTAGGGCGGGACGGCTTCCTTGCAATGATGCAGGAGATCGGCGACGGTCACGCCCTCTTTCACCGTGGCGAACCCGAACAGCCGATTCGTGACGAGATCGTCGGGTACCGCCACCGCAGCGAACTCGACGACGCCGGGGTGGCGGTACATGGCGGTTTCGATCTCGCCCAGCTCGATGCGGTAGCCGCGGCTCTTGATCTGATTGTCGCGGCGACCGAGGAACATGTAGTCGCCGTTCCCGTCCTCCCGAACCAGGTCCCCGGTCTTGTAGACGGGATCGACGATCTCGCCTCCGAACGGATCGGGAACCAGTCGTTGGGCGGTGCGCTCCTGATCTCCCCAGTATCCGGCCATGACGGTCCCGGAGCGGATCCACAGCTCACCGATCTCACCTCGGGGGACCAGCGCCCCGTCCTCTCCCACCACGTAGCCGTCCGTGTTCGGGATCGGTCGGCCGATGGGGATGTCGCCGCCGGCGGGGTCGGGGATGGCCGGCAGGTTGTAGAAGGTGCACACGTTGGTTTCGGTGGGGCCATACAGGTTCGAGAAACGCACGTGGGGGAGGAGGCTCATCAGGTGGCTCAGATACTTGGTGGGGAACACCTCTCCGGCGAAGAGCATCCAGCGCAGGTCCGGGAATGCGTCCTGTTCGAGCTTGCCCCGCTGCAGCACCATCGACAGGATCGATGGCACCGAGTACCACACGCTGATGCGGTGCTCGGAAATGAACGTGTTGATCTTCACGGGAAACACCGAGGCCATTGCCGGCACCAGGAACACGGTGGCGCCGGCATGGGCGCTGGAGTACAGGTCGAGGATCGACAAGTCGAAGTGGAACGGGGCGTGGCTCGACAGGCGATCGTCGTGGGTGATGCCGTACTCGTCGACGGTCCAGTTCACGAACACCAGAGCGTTGCGATGGGTGAGCTTCACGCCCTTCGGGGCCCCGGTGGACCCCGACGTGTAGATGATGTAGGCGAGATCCTGATCGATGGCCCTGACGTCGGGATCCTCATCGGATGCGGCGTCGACCTCACCCGGGCCCACCAGTGTCAGGCCGTCGACGGGCTCGGCGTCCCCGTCGATCACGATCACCGTCTCGAGGGCCGACGGTTCGGCGAGCTCGCTCCATGCGCCACGCCGCTCGACGACGCTCACGAGCACCTCGATCCCGCAGTTCCCGACGATGTAGCCCGATCGTGTGGTGGGTGCTTTGACGTCGATGGACACGTAGGCGGCGCCGGCCTTGAGGATGCCGTAGACGCCGATGACGGCCTCGAGAGATTTGTCGAGGTACAGGCCGACCCGGCTGCCCCGCCCGACACCGTGTGTCGCCAGGGTGTGTGCCAACCGGTTGGCGGCGGCATTCAACTCGGCATAGGTGAGCGACCGCTCACCGTCGACCACGGCCGGATGGTCCGGGTACATCCTGGCCGAGCGTTCGAGGAGTCCGTGCAGCGTGTAGCTCATGCGTCCACCGGCAGTCCCTGGAGTTTGGCGATCGTGTTGCGCATCGTCTCCGACGTTCCGGCCCAGATGGTGGCGGCCAGGCTGTCGCGGACGTGCTGCTGGATTTCGTGGTCGTAGAGGAAGCCGCGCACGCCGAACGGTTGCATGGCGTCGAGCATGAACTGTTTGTACGTCTCGGTGACGAACAGCTTGGTGGCGGCGATGTCCTGCATCAGCGGTTGGGTGGACCCTCCCACCGACAGTCGCCCGGCGACGTCGTAGACGGCCATTCGCGCCATCTTGTGGCTGGTCACCAGGTCGGCGACCCGGGATGAGACCTGCTGGAACGAGCCGATGGGAGCGCCATAGGCCTCACGGGTGCGGGTCCAGTCGGTGACGAGACCGAGAACCCGCCGCATCGGGCCCAACAGGGCGGCGAGCACCGCCGACCGTTCCCAGCCCACGGATTCGGTGAGGACGTTGAGGCCGGCACCGGGCCGACCCACCACATGGGTCTTCGGCACCCTGACATCCTCGAAGACCAGCTCACCCATCCGGACGGTACGGAAGCCGACCTTCTCGAAGTCCCGCCCATACGAGGCACCGGGGCTCCGCATGTCCACCACGAAGGCACTGAGCGCGAAGGGGGAGCGACCCTCTCCGGTGAGGGCGAACACCAGGGCGACATCAGCCATGGGGGCGTTGGTGATGTAGGCCTTGGCTCCGTTCAACACCCAGCTGTCGCCGTCTTTGACCGCCCGGGTCGACGTGGAGTAGATGTCGCTACCGGACGCCTCTTCGGTGAAGGCGTAGGCCAGTGCCAGATCTCCGGCGATCGCCGGGCGGACGACCATCTCACGGATCTCCTCGGAAGCCATCATCAGCAGCGGCATCTGCACCCCGAACACCTGTGATGCCATCGCATAGAGCATTCCGCTGTCGGTGATGGCGGTTCCGATGCCCTCGAAGGCGGCCACGGCGTGTGCCACCGACCGGCCCCTGCCACCCATTTCTTCGGGCATGCACACCCCGAGCGCCCCGGCGGCGGCGGCCGCCTTCCACAGCTCGGGGTCATAACCGCTCGGGTCATCCCAGTCCTGTCGTGGCGTGGCGAGCCGTTCGGATGCGATGCCCTCGAATTCCCCTCGGGTCTCGTCGAGGGATGAGTCCTGCCACGGCTGCATGCTTACCAGTAGCTCTCTTCGAGCTTGGTCACATCGGTGCCGAGCGAAGCCTTGCCGACGTAGCGGAGGCAGTCGTCGCTCTTGGCCGGCATCAGACCGCCGCAGCGGGCATCTCGGTACAGGCGTTCGAGCGGCATGCGTTTGGAGATGGTGGATCCGCCACAGATGCGAATCGCCATCGAAGCGAGCTCCGGTGCAACCTCGCCTACCAGGTACTTCGCCCGATGGATCGCAACGTTGGCTTCCTCGGTGCCCGGTTGCTTCGTGACCAGCCGGGCGGCCTCATAGGTGACCGCTCTGGCCGAGGCGAGCTTGATGTCCATCTCGCCGATCTGGTACTGCACCACGGGGTCGTCGGCGCCGGTGCGGTCGGTGCCGGCGATTGCCTTCTTGGCCAGGTAATCGGTGGTGAATTCCATGATGGCGGCGCTGATCCCCAGGTAGGCGCCGTTGTATCCGCCCACCTGCCAGTGCGGTTGGCTCAGGAGCTTGTAGAACGCCATGCCCTCGCTCCCCATGAACAGCAGCTCCTTGGGGACGAACACGTCCTCGAGGTAGACGGTGTTCGAAGTGGTGGCGCGCATGCCGAGAACGTCCCACACCTCTTCGATGGTGATGCCCGGCGAGTCCTTGGCGATACAGAAGTACGAGAGAGTCGGCACCGATCCTGTGGTGTCGGCGGCGGGTCGGGCCGCCACCACGTAGTAGTCGGCGAATCCGGCCATCGACACGAACGACTTGACGCCGTTGAGGATGTAGCCGTCCTCGGTTCGTTGATAGGTGGTCTTCAGCTGGCTGTACTTGGCGCCAACGCCCGGCTCGGTGGTGGCCGATGCGAACACCTTGCCGCCCTCGATCGCCTGGGAGAACAGCCAGTCAGCGAATCCCCGCATGCGGTCGCCGTGACGGCCGGGAATCTCAGCGAGGTCGAGCTCGGCCACACCACCCATCACGATGTTGTGCATGTTGAAGGTGAGGGCGGTGGCGGCATGACCCTTGCCGATCTGCTCCAACACCTTGGTGTAGGTCAGAAAGTCCGCGCCCATCCCGCCTTTCGAGGCGGGAACCATGATCCCGAGCAGACCGGCTGCCGTGAGGTCGGCGAAATCCTGGACCGGAAAGGAGCCTTCCCGATCGTGGGTCACCGCCCGGGTCGCGAACACCTGGCCCAGCTCGGACGCGAGGTTGATGACGTGTTCCGGATCGAGCGTCGTTTCCATGAAAATCTCCCAATCACCCTGGTGCCGCGGCCCACCCCGAACCTTTCGGAACCCTTCTGCAAACTCCCCGCCCCGCCCGACAGAGTAGTTCCAACCACGGTCAGGCCAAGCGGAAGGTTGGGACGAAAATCAGGGGTGTCGGAGAGCGGCGGTGCTCCGGTCGATCCAGTCGAATGTCAATGACAGGAACGCCTCCTGGCCGTTGACCGCCGGGAATCCATGGATGACGCCGGGGAGGTCTCGGGCCACCTCCACGGTGTCACCGGCCCGATCCAGGATCGCTCCGAGCCTGCCCTCCTTGGCACGATCGAACTCCCTCAGCAATGGATCATCTACTCCGTAGGCGATGAGCACCGGCACCCGGCGCTCAACCATCACTTCTAGCGGCTCCAGGAGTTGTCTGCTCACCCACCACAAGGGGTCTCGTGCGCCTGGCGGCTTGACTCCGCCCGTCAGCTTCCTGGTGACCTGCTTCAGCTTGCTTCGAGCGAGCTTGATGTAGAAGGTGCGCCGCACAGGGTCGGTGAGTCCTTTGAACGTCTTCGCCCTGAGCGCCAACGAGGCGTACTCGCCGATCGAGCGGTCGCGTGCCATGCGTTCCGCCACCGCCTCGGTACGTTCGTAGCTTCCAACCGGCGGGGTCGCCATCAGGACGCCGGCGACATCGTCGAGAAGGGGGGCGGTGGAGAGCGCGGTGCGCGACGAGAAGCACGCTCCGGCCAGCACGATCGGTCCGGCTCCGTGGTTACGCAGCACCTGGGCGGCGGCCACGGCATCCTCGGTGAAGGGTGCACTCAGACGGAGTTCACCGACCGTGCCGGTGGACTCACCCAACCCGTGATAGTCGAACCGAAAGCAGGTATAGCCCCGCCCCGCCAGCTCACGGGATATCCGGACCGCCAGCCGGTTGCGTTGCAGAGACACATTCACGGTGTCACCGCCTTGGATCACGAGCACGCCCACACCGTTGGGTTGCTCGGGGTGAGAGACGATCCCAAACAGGTGGGAGCCGACGGCGTCGAAGAAGACCGGTGTCTCACGTGTCATGGACGGTCCTCCGCCAACCAGCCGGCGGTCAGATCGACCAGGGCGGCGTCGAGGGCCACGCCCTCGTCGGGTCTCAGCAGGTTCACATCCTGATGGAACCACCATGCCTCCTCGAACTCGAGGGGATGAACCGTGGCGGGTCGACCGGCCGCCTCGGCCGTTGCCGTCACGGTGGCGATGTCCTTGCGGATGTCGGTGGAACGGCCCAGCTGTGCAACCAGCACCGGGCCGGTGCCGGAGCCGAATTCGAGGGTTGTGGTCACCGAGCTGTCCCGCAACCCGCTGGTCACCGAAAACCCGGCGATGTCGAGCGACCCGGTGGTGGCGAACTCCTCTTCGAGATCGGCGGCGGTCCTGCCGGCACCGTGTTTCACTCCGAGGATCAGTACCGCCCGGGTGAGTTCCCGGAAATAGCGTTTGCCGTCATTGACCGGCTCCCACAATGCGATACGCGATGCGGGACCGGTGACCGCCGTCGTGGCGAGGGCGGCAAGTCGAGTGGACACCACGTCGACCGTGCCGGGCCCGGCAACGTCGAGCAGGTGGCCGGCGGCGGAGGAGGCATCGGCGGTCATGGTCTCGATGGTCAGCTCCGAGGCGTGGCCGTAGCTGTTGCCGGTACCCCGATAATGGAACCGCTGCACGGCGAAACCCAGCGTCGCCAGCCGACGGCCGAGTAGCACCTCCCGGCGGTTGTTCTTGAGGAACTCGGAATGAAGTGGCGAGCAGATGAGCACTCGGCCGACCGGATCCGAGGCAGGGACATGAGTCACGCCGAACAGTTCACCGAAGAAACCCACCCGTTCGGTCGTGCCGTCACCCAGCTGCAATGTCGTCGACCTTGCGTCCATTGCCTCGCAGCATAGGGTCAGGAATCAGCCGAGTGGCTCGCAGTGAATGCAGAGACTTGGGTTGGCTTTGGTGTCCCCTTGACCTCCACACCGGCACGCTACGGACTCCTCGACCAGGGAACGGGGACGTAGGGGGAGATGAGCATCCGGGAGGAGCAACGGGAAATGAGCAACGGGAATGAGCAACGGGAGATGGGCAGCGTGAAGCGATCTCGATGGTTGGGCGGTTCACCGGGCACGCTCGTTGCGCTCTTCGCGGTGCTCGTCGGGGGATCCCTCGCCGGCCTGACCGGGCCGGCGAGGGCCGCACCGGGAGAAATCGGCGTACTCGGATGCTCCAACACCGCTATCGCCGCCATCGGATACCACCAGGTGTCGGAAGTCGGTCGCCTGTGGCACGCATCTGTCGACGACAACCCCTTCGCCGACTACTGGGGCAACGACATCGTGAAGTGGGCCGATGTCGACGGTCAGGGCCGCAGCCCCTGGGCGGCCTTCGAGGCCGAGCTGGTGGCCAATCCGGCCACCACCGCAGTCTGGCTCCAGCTGTGCGTTCGCGCCGAAACCCCCGGGTCGACCGACACGGTCGACACGATCGTCACCGAGATCAGACAGCGCCTGCCGCAGGCCACCATCTATGCGAGCCCGCTCGACGACACCCCCGGTTGCACGATCGGGGACCCAGCGCGCTCTCTCGAGTACGTGGATCACCTTGTGGGCACCGGTCAGGCGTTGCGGGGTCCCACCATGAGCCCGCTGCCGTCCGACCAGGTCAAAGGCTGCCACGCCTCGGGCGCCGGAATCGACCTCCATGGCGCAGACCTGGCGGCCTTCTTCGACGACGGTGCCATGCCCCCTCCCGACGGCCAGTCCCCGGGCTTCGCCGACGTCGGAGCGGATCACGTGTTCGCAGAAGACATCGCCTGGCTGGCAGACCAGGGCATCACCCGCGGGTGCAACCCTCCCGCCAACGACCGGTTCTGTCCTGACGAGCGAGTGTCCCGCGCCCAGATGGCGGCATTCCTCGTACGGGCTTTGCTGTTGCCTCCGTCCGACTTCGACGCCTTCGCAGACGACACCGGTTCGGTGTTCGAGAGCGACATCGACGCCTTCGCCGCGGCCGGCATCACCTCCGGGTGCGGGCCGGCCGCATTCTGCCCCGACGACCCGGTCACCCGGGCGCAGATGGCGACGTTCCTCGTCAATGCCTTCGGGCTGGCCGGGGGCGATGGTGCCGATCTCTTCATCGATGACGCCGGCGTGCACGAACCGGACATCGACATCCTCGGCACCTCGGGCGTGACCCAAGGCTGCAATCCACCGGTCAACGATCGCTACTGCCCCGACGAGCCGGTCACCAGGGGTCAGATGGCGGCGTTCTTGAGACGGGTGGAGGGGTGAGGGACGTAACGCGGAACGCCCGGAAGGTAGAACGTAGAACGTAGAACGCAGAACGTACTGGACCGGACTCACAAGGCTTGTGGGAGCGGAAGGCCAGCAGCCAAGATCGCATTCCTGCGTGTTGCGTGTTGCGTCGGACGTTCCGAGCCAGTAGCCGAATCTCGCTCGTCGCTCGTCGCTCGTCGCTCGTCCTCTAGTCGGGCGCGATCCCGCGATCGGCCGAGACCGCCAGGATCGCTCCGGCAACTGCGAGGGCGACGAAGGAGACGCCCGCCGCTGCTTGGCCGGAGCCGGCCACGGCCACGATTTGGGTTCCGGCAGCCACCACGATCAGTTGGGCGAGGAGCCATGCCCCGACCGGGGCCTTGGCGAAGCGGTCGACTCCAAGGACTGTCATCAGTGCCAGTCCGGACCAGGCTCCGAACAACGACACCACGCGAGGTGATCCCCCGTCCATCGTTGCCCAGGCAGCGAGACCGGCGAAGGCGCCGAGGGCGGGGCCGGTGAAGATCGGGCGGTCGCCGATGACGGCGGCAAGCGAGGCAACGAAGGTGGCGCCCAGGAGCGCTCGGGCGATCTCGGTGTCGGGAACGCTCGCCCACACCGCGAAGGCGGCACCACCGATGACGATCGCAACCGCCTTGGGGTCGGCTCGGCCGAATCGGCGTGGGCCCCAGATTGCGGCCGTTGTGAACAGGGCCGAGATCCCGATCGGCCAACTCAGCCCGGGTCGCCATGCGGTGTCGGCTATGACGAACGAGATGGAAGCGGTCGACACCTCGGAGAGGACCGGCCGGGCGAGCAATCCGGTGGTGAGGGCGAGTCCCACCGAGGCGAGGACCGGGAGCGGGTCGAATTTCCCAACGAGAAGGGTGGCACCCCCGACGCCGACCAGGAGCGTGGCGGCCCCTGTCCAGCCGTTGGTGACTCGTGCGGCGAGGCCCAGCACCAGACATCCGATGGCAAGCCCGGTTCCGAAGAGGAACCACCGGTCCGAGGTGAGCGAGAGAAGCGTTGCGATTTCGTCGCTCATGAGAAACCGACCAGGAACCAGGTGGCTCCAGCGGCGAGGATCAGCAATGCCACGGCGGCGGCTGCCATCAGGAGGTATCGCGTCTGCACGCCGGGAGGGTACACGTCCGGCTCTGGCCCCCGGGGTAGCGGCCGCGGGGAGTGGTTGCTGCATTCGATTGCAGTGTTCAGAGAGGAGGGTCACGATCGGGCCGTGACCCAACTACCCTCTGGTGGGTAAGTTCCCGAAAGGACGGATTCGAGGGTGTACGACATCGTGGTCGTCGGAGGTGGCCCAGGCGGGTACGCCTCGGCGCTGTACGCGCACAATTTCGGCTTGTCGGTCGCCCTCGTCGACGAGGAACGCCCTGGTGGTACCTGCCTGATCCGCGGGTGTATACCGGCCAAGCAGTGGATCCAGATCGCCGAGGTTTTTGCGACCGTTCGGCACGCGTCGGATTTTGGGGTGATCACCTCTGAACCCCAGCTCGACTGGGACGCCGCCCTCGCCAGGAAGAACCAAACCGTCGAAGGTCTCCTGAAGGGACTGTCGGGTCTCCTGAAGCACCGCAAGGTGGATGTCATCGACGGCTACGGTCGACTCGACGGTGCCGGCAAGGTGGTCGTGTCGGGCGCCGACGGCGAGCGCACCGTCGAGGGGCGCGCCGTCATCGTGGCAACCGGCTCCCATGCCCGCTCGATCCCGCCCTACCCGGTGGACGGTGTGCGGATCGTGACATCGGATCACGCCCTCGACTGGCCCGCCCGGCCCGACCGGGTCGCCATCGTCGGCGGTGGAGTGATCGGATGCGAGTTCGCCAGCCTGCTCACCGATCTCGGTACCGAAGTCCAGGTGTTCGAGGTCATGGACCAGATCCTCCCCGGCGGGGATCCCGACGCCGCCAAACAGCTCGAACGGCAGCTCTCCCGGCGCGGTGTGAAGTTCCACGTCGGGATCGGAGTCGGCGAACCCAAAGTGGGTTCCGAGGCGGTGGTGGTGCCCTTCGGCGACTCCTCGGTGGAGGTCGACGTGGTACTCATGGCGGTGGGCCGCGGTCCCAACACTGCCAACATCGGGCTCGAGACCACCAAAGCCGTGGTCGATCGGGGATTCGTCGAGGTCGACCTCACCACCATGCAGACCGCCGAGCCCGGTGTCTACGCGGTGGGTGACATCGTGGCTGGTTCGCCCCAACTCGCCCATGTGGCATTCGCCGAGGCCATCGCCGCCGTCACCCACATCGCCACCGGCGAGCTGGCGTCGGTCGACTACCGGGCGATCCCCCGGGTCACCTACACCCATCCCGAGGTTGCCGAGGTGGGACTGACCGAGGCACAGGCGAGGGAGTCCGGTGTCGAGGTGGTGGTCACCAAGCACGCCTTCAACGGGGTCGGTCGGGCGATCATCATCGGACAGAACCAGGGCTTCGTGAAGGTCATCGCCGAGAAGGACGGACCGATTCTGGGTGCTGCCGTGGTCGGGCCCCAGGCGGGGGAGATGATCCACGAACTGATGTATTCGGTCGGTTGGGAAGCGCTTCCCTCCGAGGCAGCGGCATTCATCCACGCTCATCCCACCCTCTCGGAGGCCGTGGGGGAGACACTCATGGGCGCGGCCGGCAGGGCCCTGCACTGATTTCCAGGAGGTAGGCGATGGCGACGACGGTGAGCATGCCCCAGTTGGGCGAGACGGTGACCGAGGGGACGATTCTTCGGTGGGCGAAGCAGGTGGGTGACACGATTTCGGCCGATGAGGTGTTGGTGGAGATCTCGACCGACAAGGTCGATACCGAGGTGCCGTCGCCGGCGTCCGGTGTCGTCTTGGATATCCTGGTGGCCGAGGGCGACACGGTGGGGGTCGGGACGGCCCTCGCCCTGATCGGGGAAGCCTCCGAGGCAACCGGTGCACCATCGAGCCCGGAACCGGAGTCTTCTCCGACAGCCGAGCCTGCCCCGCACGAGCCAGCACCCGACGCCGCTACCTCTGCGGCGCCGGCCCCCGTATCGGAGTCACCCGTGTCCGAGCCCCCCGCACCAGAGACGCCTGTGGCGGAACCCCAGCCGGCGCCTCAGCCGGCAGCGTCCGTCCCCGCCGCAACCGTCACCATGCCCCAGTTGGGCGAGACGGTGACCGAGGGGACGATTCTTCGGTGGGCGAAGCAGGTGGGCGACACGATTTCGGCCGATGAGGTGTTGGTGGAGATCTCCACCGACAAGGTCGATACCGAGGTGCCGTCGCCGGCGTCTGGTGTCGTCTTGGAGATCCTGGTGGCCGAGGGTGACACGGTGGGGGTCGGTACGGCCCTCGCCGTGATCGGGGAAGCCTCTGGGACGACCGCTGCCGCCGGATCGCCGGCTCCCGCCGCCCCCCAGGAGGAGGCTGCCACCCAGGCCCCCACCCAGGCCCCGGTCCAGGCCGAGACGCAGCAGGCGGCCGCTCCCGCCCCGGTGGCCGAGGCCCCGCTGGCGCCAGTCGCCACAACAGGCACGGAGGCCGCCCCGGCAGGTCGCCTGCTGTCGCCGGTGGTTCGTCGACTCGTCCGCGAGCACGGCCTCGACGTCGAACGCATCCACGGTACCGGGGAAGGCAGTCGGATCACCCGCAAGGATGTCGAGTCGTTCATCGCCGCCGCCGCAGCCGCCCCTGAAGTCCCCGCCGTCGAGGCGCCTCCTGCGGCCGCGCCGGCTCC
>JBHJOH010000220.1:0-3808 GCA_050329955.1 Acidimicrobiia bacterium
GGAAGCGGCCCCCGTCGACCCCACCCCCACAGCCCAACCAGCCGCTGCCCAACCAACCCCGACACCCGCCGCCGCAGCACCCGCCGCCGCAGCGGTCACACCTCCCCCGGGGCCTGCATCGGTGACGCCCGAACAGGCCCTGTCGCACCCGGTGGTGATCTCGGTTCCCACCGCCGGCTTGAAGGAGCGCACCGCCGGGGCCCTTCCCCGCTGGCTGGCCGCCGCCTTCATGGTGGTTCCCATGTTCGGCCTCGTCTACCTCAGCTCGAGCCTCACCTCGCCCGGTTGCGAGGAGGGCGGATACGAGCTGGCCGTCGACCGGGCCACCGGTGTGGTCGAGAACTGCGATGGAAGCGAATTCGAAGGCCGCGGCGGCGCCGGCGGTGGTGGAGCCCAGTTCATCTCGGCCGGTGGCGAGGTCTATACCTCGGCCGGATGCGCCGGTTGCCACGGTGCCAATGGCGGCGGCGGCACCGGTCCGGCGTTCGCCAATGTGCTCATCACCTTCGGCTCCTGCGCCGACAACCTGGAGTGGGTGGTGTTGGGATCGGCTGGTTTCCAGGCCGCCGGTCGCACTACGTACGGCGACATCGCCAAACCGGTATCTGGCGGTATGCCGAGTCAATCTGGACTCTCTCAAGAGGACTTGGCATCGGTGGTGGCGTATCAGCGAATCGTGTTCGGAGGCGGCGACGCCGAGGAGGTCCTGGTCGACTGCGGGCTGGTCGAAGGTGAGGAGGGTTCGGACGCCGAGGTCGAAGGTGGCGGCGACGCCACCGAAGGCTCCGGACCGACCGAGGGCGCCACGACCGAGACCACCATGGGTGGCGAGGCCCGCGCCGGCGGCACCGGCTGACCAGCCACGGCAACCAGTTGACCGGCCCCCAATCCCCCCGTTGCGGGGTCACAATCGACACTCAGCGCGTCGTTTTTGTCCCCAGATCGAAGGGTTCGGGTACGGGTTCGCGTCGAGCGGCGCGCTGACAGACACCCCGAACGCGACGAAGCCCCCGGGGCAAGGGGGCTTCGTCCAACGAGACGACAGTTCCGCCATGGGGCGGGCTGGGAGGCTATCCAATCACACCTAGGGTTCGAACGTGCCCTTGGTATGAAGGCGGATCCGTCTCTTCTCGCCGAGGCACTCTAGGTGCCCGCTCATACTGTACACCTTCGGCAACACTGGCGAAACACTTGAGCGGAGTTATGGAATTTCTCACCCGAATCGGCTGTCACCTGTGCGAGGACGCGCTCCCGACAGCACAACGTGTCGCCACCCTCACCCGCAGCCCCCTCCACATCATCGAGATCGATTCCGACGACGAGCTCGTGAAGGAGTTCGGCCTGCGGATTCCGGTGGTCCGGGCCGGCGACGGGACTGTCCTGGCCGAGGGAATCATCCAGTTCAGAACGCTCCTGAAAGCGGCGATCAGACGACGCCTCGGGTAGGCCACTCCGCTTTTCGCCTCACCCCGCCACCGACTACGGTCCTGGCCAGTAGCCAGTAACCAGTAGCGGTTTACCAGTAGCCAGTAGCCAGTAGCCAGCAGCCCCTGAACCGAGGTCCCCATGCGTCCTGCCACCGCCATCGTCATGCTCGGACTGCTGGCGCTCATCGCGGTGTCGTTCACGGCGTGGTGGTTTTGGCTCCAGGCGCAGACAGGGTGATGGCGGTTCCCTCGCCCAGGTTGAGGTCGTCACCGGCGTGACCGTTGCGAACCGCCACCGCCATCAGACCGGATGAGTCCACATGGACCAGGAGATCGCCTTCGGCCACATCGCCGTAGGCGGTCACCCAGGTGCACTCGTAGGTCATAGCCCCGACCCGGACCGTGATTTCGTCGCCCGGGGAGACTCCCGACTCCACCATCACGTCGGGGCCGATGTTCGTCTGGCAGTTTCCGTAGCGATCCACCCACCACACTTCACCGACCACCCGACCGGTCTCCGACTCGGGCAGCGGGAGCAGCAGGGGCATCACCGACTCGGGATCGACCGCCGGGCCCAGGTCCGCCAGCTTCGCCTCGCCCGACGAGAGCAATGCGGCGGCCGGGGCGAAGACGTCGCGACCGTGGAAGGTCTCACCAGGGCTCGGTATGCGGGCCTCCGGGTTCTCGATCGAAACGATGGCGAAGGCTCCCCCCACCATCGCCACCGCCGGCGACAGCAAACCGTTGTCGGGACCCACGAAGAAGCCCCACGGTGTTTGGGCCGCAACCGCCCGTCGGGCGGTGCCGACACCGGGATCCACCACCGCCAGAACGACTCCCCCGGGGATGTACTGGATGGCTCGGGTCAGCGCCAGCGCCCCGGAACGAACGTTGCCGGGTGCGATCGAATGGCTCAGGTCGATGACCCGCGCATCAGGCGTCAACGTGGCGATGACGCCATGGACGACACCGACGAACTCGTCGTCGTGCCCGAAGTCGGAGAGAAACGTGATGGGAAGCGACATGGGCCCGGATTGTAGGAGCGGACTGGATCCGGCTCGGAAGCCGCGACGGAAGCTGGAGGCTGGAAGGAACTAACTAACATCTCCCCATGACAGCCCCAGTGCATTCCGAGGTGATCGAGCGTGCCTCCACGCTCGCCTCGGTGATGCTGATCGGCGCCATGGACACCGGCAAGAGCACCCTAGGGCGCCACATCGCCCGAGCGGCCCTACAACGGGGCCGCACCGTTGCCTACGTCGACGCCGACGTCGGCAACTCCACCATCGGCCCCCCGGCCTGCACCGCATTGGCGGTGCTCCACAGCACCGCCGACCTCGATCGGATGGCGGTTGCCGACCGCCTCCACTTCGTGGGTGCCATCACCCCCGACCGGCTGGTACTCCAGCATGTGATCGCCACCGTGGCCCTCGCCCATGAAGGACGACGCTCCGCCGATCTCGTGATCGTCGACACCACCGGCGCCGTGTCCGGCGTGGCCGGCGAGACGCTCAAATACCACAAGGTCGAGCTGATCCGCCCCGAACTGGTGGTCGCTCTCCAAAGAGGCGGCGAACTGGAGCCGATCATCGGCATGTTGCGGCGGTTCCTCGCCACCGAGGTGGTAGCACTCCCCGCCGACCCCGATGTCCTCCCCATCGGACCCGACCAGCGGGCCAGCCGCCGGGCTGAAGCCTTCGAGATCGCCTTCACCCCGCCCCTCGACCGATGGAGGGTGCGCCCCACCGTGTTCGCCCCCACCCTCCCGCCCGGCCTCGACCTGGCCCGCCTCGACGGCGTGCTGGTGGGCGTTCAGGACGGCGACGGCCACTGCCTGGGTGTCGGGCGCCTCGAATACGAGGAGGGCGCCCTCAAAGTCCTCACACGGGCCGGAGAAGGCATGCAGGGCCTGCGCCTCGGATCTCTCCGCATCGACCTCGACACCTTCATGACCAAGCAGATCAATCTGCGCGAGCTCATCTTCGGGTTGGAGAGATAGCGACGAGCGACGCTGGCTCGGAACGTCCGACGCAACACGCAACACGCAACACGCAAGAACGCGAGCGGCGATCCACCTTTTGCACATTGTGCAGAACGTGAGCGAAACGCGTGCGTTCTGCACATTGTGCAAAAGGTGGGAGCGACCCGTGCGTTCTGGACACCGAGGTCAACGCACTCCAGCTGGCAGCTCCGGTCTCAAGTCTCGAGTGTGATTGTTCCGATACGACTGGTATGCGCAAGCTCGGTTTGGTCGCGGTCGTGATGACTCTGGTGCTCGGTTCGGGGGCGCTTCCGGCTGCGGCGAGCGGGTCCGACGAGGTCGAACTGTTCCTCATCATCAACGACGCCAGGGTCGAAGAGGGACTGGAGCCGCTGGCGGC
>JBHJOH010000221.1:0-18511 GCA_050329955.1 Acidimicrobiia bacterium
CACCTTTTGCACAATGTGCAGAACGCACGCGTTTCGCTCACCTTTTGCACAATGTGCAGAACGCACGCGTTTCGCTCACCTTTTGCACAATGTGCAAAAGGTGGATAGCCGCTCGCCGCTCGCGTTCCTGCGTGTTGCGTGTTGCGTGTTGCGTCGGACGTTCCGAGCCAGCAGCCATCTCGCTCCTCGCTACCGCATCAACGCCGCGGCTCGCCGGCCCAGCATTCGCTTCGTCTTCGATTGTGACGGGAAGCGGGTGAAGGGCGGACTGTCGAGCGTCCCGGCGACCAGGGCGGCGAGGGTCGGGACCCGGCGGTCGATCAGGTGTGACACGGCGCGCTCGGGAACGCCGGCGGCAATCGCCGCCGTCGTGAAGCGACGGCGGCCCATCTGGCGGACCGTGGTGCCGCCGGCGAGGGGGGCGGCGAGGGTGTCGTCGCCGTAGAGAGCGGTGCACACGACGTCGTAGACGGGTGTCGGTTCCCACAGCCCCTGCGGATTGCGCCAGATCGCCAGGTTGCGGGCGTGCAGATCGCCGTCTCCCACCAGGTACGAGAGCAATAGTCGATCAACGAGCTGCAGGGCGGCCACCGGCGGCGCCGAGCAGCGCTCTGCAAGGCCCCGGATCACATCGACGGTGTCGAGCAGGTACTTGTCGGCGGGATAGCGGCCGAGTACCTGGCATCCGTCCTCGACCGGGTGCCGGACCGGGTCTCCTTCGGCGCCGCTCCGGTCGAAGCGGACGACCACCAGCCCGTTTGCCCCGCGACGATCGGAGATGACGCAGTGGGGCGGAACCCGGTACCCGGTCAACGAGGCCGCCTCGAGCATCGCCGCCTCGTTGCGAACCACGTCTGAGTACTCTGGCGGATCGAGCTTGACGATCACCGGCCCAACCGCCCCCTTGGCAGGAAACGTCATCATGCGGCCCGACACCTTCGGCTGAACGCCCGGGATTGCCAATCGGTCGTAGTCCGGGCCGATCGAGCGCTCGAAGAGCGCACCGAGGTCGGCTGGGTGGTCGTCGAGGTCGACGATCGGGCTCACCGTCGATGGGGTCGAGCCGGCCGGGACCACTCGCACGTCGCCGACGGTGTCGGCGCCGACAGCCAGGAGCAGAGAGAGCTCGTCGTCGGCAGAGACCTTGAGCGCCTGCCTCAGTCCGGTGAGGCGGCGCCCCTCGGGGAGCAACCCGGCCAGGAACGGTGGAAGCTGCCCGGCGCCGACGACCATTGGCTCGGCCGTTACGGGCAACGAGGAGGCCACTGGCGGCCCGACGTACCCGGGCAGGTAGGAGAAGGCGACCTCTGAGGTCCCTCTCGTGAGGGTGGCTGCAAGAGCCTCGCCCTTGTAGACATCGGCGTTCACAGGATCTCCAGCCGGAGCCCCAGGGCTTCGAGGACTCGGATCAAACCGTCCAACCGGACGGTGGGCTTCCCCCGCTCGATCTCGGAGACGAGCTTGCGCGATACTCCGGCGATCGAAGCCAGCGTCTCCTGGTCGACTCCCAGTGATCGCCGCCGTTCCCGGATGGCGTTGCCCAGGACTTCGTTGTAACCGATCGCACCCATCTGGACACTCTATCGCCTTTCGACTGCGCATCTGAACGATTTGGCACTGATCGGTTACATCACTTCGCCTACTGCCCGTCGTTCGGCCAACTGTGCACAGATGTGGTCGATCGGTTACGCACGGTGAACCGGGCTCGAAAGCCCATGCAATTGTCGGCCGACCATTTGACCCGTGTGGGGGGCATCGTCGCCGCCGGCCGACGTACCATGGCCCCACGAGGAGGGTTGATGAGTATCGGTAGTTCCGACAGTCACGATGGACCTGTCGGTGGAGACCGCGGAGGGGCGGCGGACCTGGGAGGGACTGACCTACGCCGACTTCCCGGATGCCGAAGTTCCCCCGGGACACAAGCGGGTGTTCGTGGCGGTGGGCTCGGTCTCCGACCCGAAGATGCCGGGGTGGGCACAGGAACTGCTCGGCGCCGGCACGGCCACTGCCCGGTTGGCATCCGACGAGGAGCGGCGGGCGGCCTGGGTGGACATCAAGCAGGCCCGGCCGACCCTCAACGTACGGAGTGACCAGCCCAGCGTCGGCATCATCGTGATCGACCTCGAACCGTCCGGAGGGTGACATCGTGCCGATCGGACCCTGTTGACCTGATGACTTGTTGACCTGTTCAGGCGTCGGTGTCCTCGAACAGATGGGCGTTGTGCAGGAACCCGTGCACACTGAAGGACTGGGTGGCCTCGTCGTGATGTGGCGGGTAGACGAGGTACGACGCCACTGCGCCGACCAGGCACGCCACCGAGCAGATGGTGAACGCCAGCGGGAAGTTCCCGAGGTCGCCCAGCCACCCGCCGAGGATCGGGAACACGATGCCCCCGGCGCCGTACGAGAGGAACACCCACGGGTAGTTACGGCCGACGGCCCGGTTGCCGAACTCGTCGGCGGTGAGGGCGGGGAACAGGGCGAAGTTGCCGCCGAAGTTGAATCCGATCAGGGCGGCGCCCAGGTAGAGCAAGTACTGGTTGCCGGCCATGAAGGTGAATGCGAACAGGAACACGGCCTGGGTCGCCGCCATGGTCACAACCGAGCGCTTTCGACCGAACCGATCGCTGAGGGCACCCCACGCCAGCCGACCGATCCCGTTGGCGAGACTGAAGAACACCGCCATGGCGGTGCCGGCGATGGCACTCGCCCGCACCGGGTCGACACCCTGCGCCGTCAGCGCCTCGATCGGGTACAGCTTCATGAGACCGATCGACATGAGCCCGGCTCCGGCGCTGACGGCGAACGTGGTGGAGATGAGGTGGAACTGGGGTGTCCTCAGCATCTCACGTGGCGCGAAGTCCTCGCCCCCCGACCCGGCCACCGCCGGCGGCGGCGAGAATCCCTCGGGTAGCCATCCGGCCGGTGGCATCCTCATGGCGGTGCTGGCGGAAACCACCAGCACCGCGAACAGGACGCCGTAGATGACGAAGGTGGCACCCAGTCCCCGGGTGGCGATCAGGTCTCCCCACTCACCGGCCAGCTTGACCCAGCCCAGCGCCCCGAAACCGAATCCGGCGACCGCCACCCCGGTGATGAGACCCTTGTGATCGGGGAACCACCGCATGCCGACTGCGATGGGAACCACATAGGCCATGCCGATCCCGGACCCACCGATCAACCCCACCCCTACCAGAACCATCCAGAAGTCGGTTCCGCCCGACACGCCGGCGACCGTGTACCCGATCCCCAGCGTCACACCCCCTGCCGCAGCGAGTCGGCCCGGTCCCCAGGTGGTGAGCTTGCGCCCCGCCGCCACCATCAGAACCGCGAACGAGGCCAGGCCCACCGAGAACACGATCTGGGTTTCGGTCCGGGACCATCCCGCCTCCAGCAGGGCGGGCGTGAACACTGACCAGGCATAGATGGCACCCAGGCAGAACTGGATGACGATCGCCCCCACGACCACAGCTGAACGTCGATGCGCCACGTTGACCCTTCCGATGGGATGCGGTCAAGGTACGGAAAGCGGTGTCGCCCGACCAGGGCCCAAAGCCCACGGGATGTCGCGGTCGTTCCCCAGAGACTCCGAGACGAGTCACCGCTCCTGAAGCGGCCCCTCTGACTTGACCCGGTCGATCACCGAGTCTGCTTCCCGCGTCTGGCCCTGGTGGCGGAGCAGCCCGGCCAGCTCGGTGGCGGCGAGTAGTCGGAGCCCCGCCCCGCCGAGTTCCGGAAGGTCCCGGACCAACGACTCGAGCCCGGTGCGGGCGTCCCGGCGGGCCGGTAGAGCGTGGCGCAGCAGGAACCGGGGATTGGTGAGGATCGTCGCCGTAGGGGTTCCTGCCGCACCGGTGACGGCTCGGGCCCGAATCGCAGCCCGGTACAGCATGCCGAGTGCGGAGAGGAAGCGGTTGCCACTTCGGGTGCAGCGGGCGATGGCGTCGTCGAGGTCGTCCATCCCCTGGCTGAGAGATCCCTCCAACACCTGCAGGACCCCGTTGGCGGATGCCACCGCCAGCACGATGCCGTCGAGCCCGAGGCGTCCGCACGACGTCACCAGCTCGGTGTGCTCGTGGCGGGCCTCGATGAGGCGACCGGCCGCGACCAGTCCGTGCACCGCCATGATGCGGGCGAAGTCCCGGTAGATCGGATCGGTGGCTTCTTCCACCCCGCGCACGCCGAGGTCGGCACCGGCGACCGCATCTCCGGTCAGCGTGGCCCTCAGGCTCAACACGGCATACCCCATCGACACGGAGCGGCTGCTGCCGCTGGCGGTGCCGTCCTCGATCAAGGCACGGGCCACCTCCTCGGCTTGCGTGAACGCCCCCAGGCCGAGCAGGGCCAGGCCGTGCGCTCCCGCCGACTTGATGCGGGGGTACCGGTCGTCGGCCAGACGCCCCAGCAGCGACTGAACCCGCTGGGCGTCGACGACGGCGTCGCCATGGCGACCGGCGAAGAAGTAGGTCCATACCCGCCAGGCGAGGGCATGAGCGATGACCTCGGCGTTGTCGAGGCGTTCCCCGATCGAAACGGCCTCGTCCAGCAGTTCGATGGCCCTGGGAACATTGCCCTTGGCGATCGCTTCGGAGAACCCCCGCCATCCCAGCGCCATCCCCAGGGTGTTGCGGTCGGGGGCGGCGCCGATCTCGGGCGCGTGAACCTCGAGCAGGTCGGTGGCGCTGCGCCACGTGCCCCGGTAGTAGTGGACCAGGACCCAGCCGATGAGCAGGGGCCCGAGCAGCCTCGACCGCTCCTCGGAGGTGGCCTGGTCGAGCAACATCCGATAGGCCGACTCGTGGATCCTGTGGGCCTCCTCGACGGCGTAGCGGTCGAGCGCCTTGCGTCCGGCGGCGGCGAGGTGGGTCACGGCGGGCTCGACCTCCCCCGCTTCCTGCCAATGACGGCCGAGTACGTCGGAGAGATCTTCGCGGTGGCGGGCGTGGGAGCTCTCGATGGCGCGGGCTGCCGCCAGGTGGAGTCTGCGCCGTTCGCCTTTGGTGAGGCCCGAATAGGCCACGTCGAGGGTGAGGGCGTGGCGGAATCCGTACCGGGGCCCGACCCCGTCCGGCTGCGTGGCGACGGGCACGATCAGCGCAGCCCGTTCCAGATCGGCGAAGGCGCTCTCCAGCTGGCGGACCGGCGAACGATCGCTCGCGGCGAGGGCGGCGATCTCGTCGACCGAGAAGTCGCCACCCAGCACCGAAGCCAGGCGCAACGTTGCCCGGGCGTCGCCCGGGAGCTGGTCGATCCGGGCGGCGATCACGCCCTGCACGGTGTCGGGGATGGTGGATTCCGCCTCGGGCGAAGCGAGCCGCCAGCCGTGTTCCGAGTCCTCCAGCGCGCCGGCACTCACCAGCTCGTGAACGACCTCCTGGGCGAAGAAGGGGTTTCCTCCGCTTCGTCGTCTCACGAACCCGACCAGCTCCGCTCCCGGTTCGGAACCGAGTTGCGCTCCGATCATCTGATCCAGCGACTGCTCGTCGAGGTCCTCCAGCTCGATGGTCGGGATGTCGAGCGGCTGGTCGGGGCGAGGGCGCCAATTGGCGAGAAGCACCACCTCCGATGCGAGCTCGGGCAGGATCTGGCGGATCAGGGTGAGGGTGGAGGGATCGGCCCAGTGGAGGTCCTGGATGCACACCACCAGCGGCGCCCGCGAGGCGGTCGCCGCCAGCAGCGTACGAACCGCGGCGGTCAGCCGCCCCTGATAGGCCTGGCGATCAACGGCCGCCTCGGACTCGTCCCCGGCGTCGAACAGCCGGGCCAGCGGCCCGAGAACCCCGGCCGTCGAGCCCGCCACTGCGTCAACCATCTCAGCCAGCTTGGACCGCACCGTCTCGGCGCTATCGCTGTCGGTGATGCCCGCAGCGGCGGCGAGCATCTGCACGAGGGGTCTGTAGGGCACGGTCTGTTCCAGTTCCCGGGCCTCGGCCTCCAGCCATCGCACTTGCGGATGGCGGGATCGAACCTCGGCGAAGAGGCTGCTCTTTCCCATCCCCGCCTCCGCCACCACCGCTACCGCGGTGCCACGTCGTTGGCTGAGCAGGTTGGAGACGGCGTCATCGAGAAGGGCCAACTCGCGGTCCCGACCGACCAACGGACCTCGGGACCGTTGGGCCCGGTTCGACCGCGGTGCGCCCACCCGGAACACCTCGACCGACTCGCTCTTGCCCCTGAGCCGTCGATGACCGAGTGCCTCGGCTTCGAACCGCCCGGACACGAGGCGATGGGTGAGGCGGCACACCAGCACCTCGTCCGGCTCGGCGATGGACGACAGGCGGGAGGCCACGTTCACGGCATCGCCCAGCGGCGACGACGTCTCGCCATCGGAGGTGACGTCGGCAGTCAGTGCCACACCCGTTCCCACCCCGATGTGGGCGGTCAGCCGCATCCCGTCCCACCCGGGAAGATTCGCTCGGATCCGGTTGGTCGCGTCCCTGAGCTCGACGGCGGCGTGCACCGCCCGGGTGGCGTCGTCCTCGCGGGCGCCACGATCACCGAACACCGCCATCACGCCGTCGCCGAGGAACTTGTCCACCCTGCCACCCCAGCGATTGACGGCTCCGCTGGCGGCGGAGAAGAACTCGTTGGTGACCGTCCGCACGTCTTCAGGGTCGAAGCGCTCGGTGAGGGTTGTGAACCCGGAGAGGTCGGCAAAGAGGATGGTGAGGCGGCGGAGCTCCGGCGGCGTCGCCGCCAGCAGCGGAGTCCCACACCGACTGCAGAATCGGGCGTCGGGGTCGGCGCCGGCACCACAGTTGTCGCAGTCGGTCACGGCTCCCTCACTCCGTCAGGTTACGGGATCACTCCCCCAAGGTCTCTCTGGTGCGCACCCTCGCCAGCTCTTCGAATGCGGCATGGGTCACGGGATCGGTCGCCATGGCGTTGAAGAAGCCGGTGCGATCGAGAGTGAGGAGCCTGCAGGTTTCCAGCGGTGTGACCGTGGCGATTCGGGGACGGTTCGCCAGCAAGGCGATCTCGCCGAACAGATCGCCCGACCCCAGTGTTGCTACGAGGTTCCCCTGGCGGGTCACCGCCACGGTTCCGGAGGTGATCACGAACATGCGGTCGCCGGTGTCGCCCTCCGTCACCACGGCTTCGCCGGCGTGGGCGACCACGAATCCGGCCTCCCTGGCCAACGCCTCCTGAACGGCGGGTTGGAGGGCGGCGAACATGTCGACCGAGGTGAGCGCGTCGAGCGCTTCGATCGCCACGGTGGCGCCGGCTTCCGCCCGGCGGAGTGGCCGCCAGATCAGGGCGAGGACCGAGGCGGTGATCACCCCCACGACGGCGAAGGCGTTGGTGATTCCCACCGCCGAGGCCAGCAGCGGAGCGAGGATCGACCCGATCGCCAATGCCGCCATCGAGGTCGACTCGAGGAGCCCGAACACAGACGCCATCGAGTCGACCGGCACGGTCCGTTGCAGCAGTGTGCGGTTGGCAACATCCACCACGCTGTATCCGATGCCCGCTCCAGCCAGGAACAGAGCCGCTGCAGGAAAGGCACCGATCAGGATCAGCGATGTCGACCTGAGCGCCACACCCACCAGCAACGTCGGGGTGAGCCGGCTTCGGCCCACCATCGAGGCGGCCAGCAGCCCTCCGAGGACGCCGCCCAGTCCCAGCGCAGCGTTGAGATAGGCCGCCCCGGCGTCACCGACCCCCAGCTCGGAGACGGCGAGCAGCACGATCAACACGTCGAGTGCGCCGATGGAGATCTGCTGGGCGCCCCCGACCACCAGGAACGGCACGGCAGAGCGGTGCCGAACGAGGTGCGCCCTGGCACCGCTTTGCGAACCGTCGCGGGGTTCGGTCATCGACTGCCTGCGAACCCGTGGCACCGACACCAGCGCCATCGTCCCGACGCCGAGCAGGCCGGCCAGTACCGCCAGCGCCATGGCGGGTGTGCCGACGGCCATCACCGCACCGGCGATGGCCGGACCGATGAAGATACCGGTGTTCTCGGCGGCCGAGGTGACAACGTTGGCGGCGGTGAGGTGGGCGGGGTCGTCCACCAGTTCGGGGACGAGGCTGTTGTGGGCGGGTCGTCCCATCGCCACCGTGATGTTGGCCAGGATGGCGAATCCGAAGGTCACGAGCGGTGGGGCATCGAAGCCCATCGACACGGCGGTGGCTGCCAGAGCGATCGCCTGCGAGCCGTAGGCCACCATCGCCGCCGTCGCACGGGTCAGACGGTCCAGTCGGGTCGCCAGGAACGGGGCCAGCACCGCGGCCGGGATGAGCTGTGCCACTGCCACCGTGCCGACGGTGGTGGCGTCGCCCACCGAGTAGGCGTACACGAGTACGGTGACCCAGGTACCGAACTCCGAGATCGAGAAGCCGGTGAAACCGGCCAACGCCCGACGAAGGTCGCGATCATCGCCGACCCGGCGAAAGGCGGTCACCCGCGCCGATCCCCTCGCCATGGTTCCTCCGCCTACGCCGTCACCGGATTGCTGCGTCGTTGGGTCCGACTCACCGACGGTGACGCCAAGGTAGCCGCCCGCTCGCGGGTTGACCATGGTCCCGTCGGTCATCCGTCACGGTGAAGGGTCTCACCCCGCCAGGGTCGAGGTCCCTCGCTGCCACGAAGAGTGAAGTCCGGCGTACACCCCGCCGGAGCGCACCAGGGACTCGTGCGGCCCGTCCTCCACCAGTCGCCCTCGATCGAAGACGAGGATCCGGTCGGCCGCCTCGGCGGTCGACAGTCGATGGGCGATCGTGATGACAGTGCGACCCGAGCGGAGCCGTCCGAGCGCCTGTCCGATCCGGACCTCGGTGGCCGGATCGACCGACGAGGTGGCTTCGTCGAGCACCAGGACCTCGGGGTCGGCGACGGCGGCCCGAACCAGCGTCACCAACTGGCGTTCGCCCACCGACAGCGCCCCGCCCCGCTCACCCACATCAGTGGCCAACCCTGCGCTCAGCTCCGCAAGCCAGTCGGCCAGACCGAGATCCTGGAAGGCGGTGAGCAGCTCGGCGTCGGTGGCTTCGGGCCGACCCATTCGCACGTTGTCGGCGATACTTCCGCGGAACAGCATGCCCTCCTGGGGGACCATCACCACCCGGTCGCGTAGCGAGCGGAACCGGACCGTCCGCAGGTCCGCTCCGCCGACCGACACCGTTCCCGCCGTTGGGTCCATCAGCCGGGTGAGCAGCTTGGCGAAGGTGGTCTTCCCCGAGCCGGTCTCTCCGACCACCGCCACATTGCTGTGCGGTTCGATCTCCACGTCCACCCCGCCCAACGCGAACGGGGCCGGAACGGTCTCGCCCGCCCGGGGGTAGCCGAAGCTGACCGCCTCGAAGCGGACACCGAGCGGATGATGGGGCAGGTCGACGCCGTCGGGTCCGGGATCCGACACGTCCGGGGCGATGTCGAGGATGTCCAGCACCCGCCGCCACCCGGCGGCGGCGGTCTGCGCCTCGTTGACGGCCTCGCCCAGCATCTGGACCGGTTGCACGAACAGTTGTGCCAGGAACAGGAACGCAACCACGGTACCCACCGTGACGGTGCCGTTCACGGCCAGCACCGTTCCCACCACCAGCACCGCCGCGATCACGAACGCCGACAGCAGTTCGCCGGTTCCCGAGAACGCCGACGACAACACGCCCGCCTTGACGCCCGCCTCGCGGTGACCCTCGATGGCGTCACCCAGCCGCTCCCGGGTGCGGGCCTCGGCTCCGTAGGCACGAATCACCGGTGCGCCCACCACCACCTCCGCCAGCACCGCCAGCATTCGTCCCACCCGTTCGCGCACGATCATGTAGGCGGCGTCGAGTCGGCGCTGGAACCAGCGGATGGTGGCGATGATCACCGGCAGCATCACCAGCACGGCCAGACCCAGCGGGACCGAATACACCAGCATCACCACCAGCGACAACAGCGCCTGACCACCGTTGGTGATGAGCATCAACCCGGCCCACTGCATGAAACGGCTGATCTCGTCGACGTCGGAGGTGACCCGCGCCACCAGCGCCCCGCGCTGCTCGGACGCCTGGTGCAGCATCGACAGATCGTGGATGTGGCGGAAGGCGCGCACCCGCAATCCCGACAGTGCCGTTTCCGATACCTTGGCCAGACGGACATGCATCCACGAGGTGCATGCGGCCGTGATCGCCACCGCCGCCAGGGCGGCCAGCACCATACGGCCCACGAAGCCCATGTCGACGCCGTCCTGGGTGAGTCCCCCGTCGATGACCTGCTGGACCGCCACCGGCACGATCACCCGTCCGGCGGTCGCCACCAGGGCGAGCACCAGTGTGAACGGCAGACCCCGTCGGAGCTCGGGTGAAAGGGCGAGTCCCTTCCGGATGGTGGTCACGGCGCCCGGTCGACGACTCACTCGGGGCCCCTCCGGTTCACCTTCCGGACACGATGCGGTCGTACGGTGCACGGACTCGAACGAGGAATGTGATGAAAGAACCCGCAGACGCCGGGATGACGGCGACCATCTACATGCTGCGGACCACTCAGCAGCATCACGTGCAGTTGAGCGCCATGGCCGACATCAAGGCGAACATCCTCATCACGGCCTCGTCGATCCTGCTCTCGGTGACGATCGCACTGCTGCCCACGGAAGGGTTTCGACCGAGCCTGGCGCTGTTGGCGACAGGGGTGCTGGTCGGTCTGTTCTTCGCAGTGCTGGCGGTGGTGCCCAAGTTCGGTCGCCCCAAGCCTGCCGATCATCGCATGAACCTGCTGTCCTTCGGATCGTTCGCCCACATCCCCGAGGACGACTTCATCGCTGCGTTGACCGAGCTGTCGAAGGACGCCGACCGGGTGTTCGCCGCCCAGGCGCGTGACATCCACCAACTCGGCAGCTATCTCGAGTCCTCCAAGTACCGCTGGCTCCGTCTGGCCTACCTGGCGTTTCTGGCGGGATTGGTCGGCGGCGGAATCGTCGAACTGGCCCAACTCCTGCGATGAGCTGCGGCCCGATGGTCGGAGATCCACCCACCGGCTGACCAGAGCGGGGACGCGCTCGCTCACGATGCCTCCTGCTCCTGCTCGTAGGCGTCGATCAGGGCGGCGTAGGCCGGGACGGTTCCGTAGAGGTCCTCGTGGGTGCCACGCCCGACGATTCGGCCGTCATCGACGAAGATCACCCGGTCGGCCAGCAGGATCGATGAACGTCGGTACGCCACGATGAGAACGGTGGTGTCGAGGGTGGCGAGACCGTCGAGGATCTCGGCCTCCACCGACGGGTCCACCGCCGAGGTGGCGTCGTCCAGCACGAGAAACCGGGGGTGGCGCACCAACGCCCGGGCCAGGGCGATGCGCTGGCGTTGACCACCCGAGAGGGTCGCCCCCCGTTCGCCGATCACGGTCTCGTAGCCGTGGGGAAGCTCGTCGATGAAACCGTTGGCGCGGGCCAGACGGGCTGCTCTCTCGACCTCCTCCATCGAAAAGGGCTGCCCAAGCGTGATGTTGGCCGCCACCGTGTCGTCGAACATGAACGGCTCCTGGAACACCAGGGCGGTGCTGCGTGCGATCTCACCGCGGTCCAGGTCGACCAGTCCCCGACCGTCCAGACGGACCTGGCCGGTGTCGGGGTCGAACAGCCGCACCAGCAGATGGGCGATGGTGCTCTTGCCCGACCCGGTTGGCCCCACCAACGCAACGGTCGACCCCGGCTCGACGTCGAGGGTGACCGACTCGACCCCACGGGCGTCGGCCTCTTCGGAGTCGGGGTAGCGGTACGCAACCGCCTCGGCGTCGGATCTGGCCCCGCCGCCAGCTGACAGGCGGGCAGCGCCGTAGGGCACCTGCTCGGGCGCACCGGTCACCGCTTCGATCCGGTCCCAGCCCGCCACGGCTCGGGGAAGGTCGGCCAGCAGCCAGGCGAACACCCGCATCGGCAGGGCTACCAGTCGGAACAGATAGGCGAACGTCACCAGGGTGCCCGCCGTGAGCAGGCCTTCCTGGACCCGCATCGCCCCGATGTACAGCACCGCCAGGATCCCCAGATTGGGTAGGGCTTCCATGAGGGGGTCGAACACGGCGCGGAGGCGACCCACCTGCACCATCCGGTCCCGAAGATCGTCGGATCGGGCGCCGAAGCGGTCCACCTCCAGGTCCTCGCGACCCAGTGTCTTCACCACCAGAGCGGCATCGAAGGACTCGTGGGCGATCTCGGAGACCTCCGCCCGCAGCTGCTGAGCCTCGGCCACCACCACCCGCATCCGCCGCTGATAGGCGATGTTGGAGATGGCGATGTCCGGACCCACGGCAAACCCCACCAGCGCCAGAAACGGGTCGGTGAGCACCAGCAGGACCCCGGTGATGACGAGCATCACGATCACCCCGAACGCCATCGGAAGAGGAGCGGCGATCGACGAGGCCGCCTCGGCATCGGCGTTCACGTTGGAGAGCAACTCCCCGGTGGGGTGGCGGCGGTGCCACTCGATGGGCAGTTCCAACATCCGATCGGTCAGTTCGATGCGGTCCCGGGCCTGGAGCCGGTACTGGGCCATGTAGGCGCCGATCCGTCGAAAGGCGATGCCCACTCCGCGCAGCGTCGCCACCCCGATCACGGCCGCCGAGGCGGCAGCCAGGGCTGCGGTGGTCACCTCGCCCTCATCCACCGCCGGGATGAGGATGGAGTCGGTGATCCAGCCGATCACGTACGAAGAGACCACGGTGGTGATGGCGTACACCATGGTGCCGGCCATCCCGATCGAAAACTCCCGCCGTGCCCGCCGCAACTGACGCCCGATCAGCGCCATCCCCCGACGGGATTTGACCCGTTCGGCGCGGCGCGGCTCGTTGACCACAGGTGGAGCAGACATCCGTTCCACACTAGGAGCGTTGAGAGCGTTGTCCCCCTCGAGCTTGCGAGAGTGGGAAGGGGCCCCACCACGAGCGGCGTGATCAGCTTTGTCAGCCACGAGCGGCGTGAATAGCCTTCCCCACTGCGTGGGGAACAATGCTCAGCCCTCCCTCGCGCAGCTGATGACCCGTCCTGGAACGCGTGCTGAAGTGGTCGCGTGGGCTTTCGACCCCCCTACCGCGCCGTCGGACGCTGGGGGCCTCTCCCTGGCGTGGCTGATGACGCCTGCTCGGGCGGGTAGGTACCTCGGGGATGTCAGGGATGTCTGCGGGTCACCCCCGGTAGCAATTCTGCGTCTGGGGACGGATAGTGGATGGAGAAGTACAGACCAGGAGGCAAACTGTGACCGACGAGACCACGACCGAAACCAGTGAGACCACGACTCCTCGACCGGAGGCGACCATGACATCCGACGCCAACAATCGGGCGATGATCAGCCACCTGTCGGCGCTGGTCATGTTCCTCGGGATCCCCTCGGTCTTCGGTCCGCTGGTCGCCTGGCTGGCGTGGCGTGACGTCCCCTACGTGGGGGAGCAGGCGAAGGAGGCGTTGAACTTCAACATCTCGATGCTGATCTACGGCGCGGTGGCAGCCTTCTCGATCATCCTGCTGGTCGGGTTCATTCTCCTCCCAGCCCTCTTCATCGCCTGGTTGATCCTCGTGATCGACGCCTCGGTGAAGGCTTCGAGGGGAGCCGGCTACCGCTACCCCCTGACCATCCGCTTCGTCCAGTAGTTCCTCCCACAAGGTCTATCGGATCGGAACAACCCGTTCCCGGATACTCCGGGGGCGGGTTGTCCCGCGTTGTATGCGGATCTGTGCATAGACCGTTTGTGGTTGGTCAGGGTCGTTTGATGGGTGGTGGGCAGGAGCGTGATCACCCATTCTCTGGGAGACGTTTTCAATTGATCCCAGGCGAGGAGGTCGCTGATGACGAAGCGTCTGACAACTCTCGGTTATGTACTTGCCATCCTGGGGATGGTGTTCGTGATCGCAGGTGGAGTGGCATTCACGAAGATCCAGGAGGGGTACGGATCCCTTCAGGCGTTCTCGGAGGCCCAGAATGTGACGTTGTCGTACAACGAGGACGGCCAGCTGCTGGATCGTGGTGATCCGGCTCAGGCCGAGCAGATCCTGTCGTTGTTGACCGACGACTGGGGGTATCCGGTGGTGATGGGCCATTTGGATCCGGACGATCCGTTGGTGAACACGGCGTCTGAGTACATGTACCAGATGGCCACGGTTGGGTTCCATGTGCTCAACGGCACCCAGTCGGTCACGTTGGCCGAGGATGTCGAGTACGAGGGTGAGACGTTCGCCGCAGGTACCTACGAGGTTCCGGTGGATGGGCGTTACTGGACCGGTTTCGATCGCATGCATCCGCTGGAGGGTCCGGCTCGTGAGTTGGCGTGGTCAGGTACGGCGCATGGCTTGTTCGCTGAGTTGGGTGTCGGCACGGTGACGCATTCGACGCTGCAGATGGGTCTCGGCCTGGCCGGGTTGTTCGGCGGGCTCGGTGCCACGCTGATCCTCGCCGGTCTCGGCCTGGTGTGGGCGATGAAGGGCGACAAGGTTCTGCGGGTTTCGGATTCCTCGCTGAAGGATCCGGTCGTCGTCTGAACACAGACAACAGCCGGACCTTCGTTCGGCACCCGTAGTCAACGGAGAGCCCCCCGGTAGGAATGCCGGGGGGCTCTCTCAATGCAGAACGCAGAACGCCGAACGCAGAACGCCCGAACCGGCAATCTGAGGGAGCGAATAGCTCGGAGCGTTCTGAAGAGGGCTCTCGACTCGTCGAGGCGGGGTCCCGAGATCGTTTCCGGGCGTTCTGCGTTCTGCGTTCTGCGTTCTGCTCCTATCGTCCCCCCGTGCCCGCCTTCTCCATCCGCGCCACCGTCATGCAGACGCCGTCTCCGGCGGAGTTGCAGGTGTTGGAGCGGTGTCTGGTGGAGGTGGGCGATGATGGCGTGATCGTGGCGATGGGCGGCAACGGTAGAGCGGACATCGAACTGCCCGGTTCGGCGATGCTGCTGCCGGGTCTGGTTGACACGCATGTGCATGCGCCGCAGTGGCCGCAGCTGGTACCGGCCTCGATCTTCCCCTCGAGCAGTGGCTGTTCGAATACACCTTTCCGCTCGAGGCCCGGTACGCCGACTCCGGTTTCGCCGCGGCGGTGTGGGACGACCTGGTGGCGACGCTGCTCGCCCACGGACCACTTCGGCGGTGTATTACGGCACCGTCGACGTCGATGCCACCACCTCGCTGGCGGCCACCTGCGTGGCCAGGGGGCAACGGGCACTGGTGGGCAGGGTGGCGATGGATCATCCCGACGGGACTTCGGAGTGGTACCGGGATGCCGACTGCGTGGCCGGTGTCGCCGCCAGCGCCGACTCGATCGAGGCGATTCGGGCGATCGGTTCTCCGCTGGTGTCTCCGATCATCACCCCGCGCTTCATCCCGGCGTGCACCGACGGATTGCTGACCGGGCTGGGTGAGCTGGCGGCCACCACCGGGGTGGCGGTGCAGACCCACTGCTCGGAGAGTGACTGGGAGCACCGGTACGTGCTCGAGCGGTTCGGACACTCCGATACCCAGATGCTCGACCGGTTCGGGCTGATCGGTGGCTGCACGGTGCTGGCTCACTGCGGCCACGTCGACAACGCCGATCTCGGGTTGATCGCCCGGCGCGGTGGAGGGGTCGCCCACTGCCCGCTCTCCAACTCCTACTTCGGCGATGCCGTTTTCCCGGTGCGCCGGGCGATGCAGGCGGGCGTGGCGGTGGGACTGGGCACCGACATCGCCGGGGGTGCGCATCCGGGGATGCTGACGCAGTGTGCTCACGCCGTCACCTCGTCGCGCATGCTGGATTCCGGTGTCGATCCCGCCCGGCCGGCCGATGAACGCGGTTCAGCGGGCTCTCGGATCGACACGTTGACGGCTTTCCACCTCGCCACCGTGGGAGGAGCACGCCTGACCGGCCAGCCGATCGGGCTGCTCGAAGAGGGCCGCCAGTTCGACGCCTTTGTGGTCGATACCGCTGCGGCCGACAGCGCACTCCACTTCTGGCCCGACCTCGACGACCACGTCCGCATGTTCGAGAAGGTGGTTCGACTGGCCTCGGCGTCGGATATCACCGGCGTGTGGGTGGCGGGCCGCCGGGTCCGTTGACCTACGATCCCGTCGATGGATACCCGCTTCGACCCGGCGCTGAGCGGGCAATGGATGGCGGTGGCGGTGGCCGCCCAGGTCGAGTCGCCGATGCGGGCCACCGTGATGGGGCACCACCTGGTGCTGTGGCGTCACGAGGGGGAGGTGCGCGCATTCGACGATCTGTGTGTGCACCGGGGGACGGCCCTGTCGTTGGGTCGGGTGGAGGATGGCTGTCTGGTGTGTCCCTATCACGGGTGGCGGTACGACGACGACGGTCGGTGCGTGGCGATTCACGCCCACCCCGACACGCCCATTTCGTCCCGTGCCCAGGCGGTGCGCCGCCCCTGTGTGGAACGAAACGGGCTGGTGTGGGTGTGCGTCGGCGAGCCGGAGACGCCGCTTCCCCCGGTGTTCGCCGAGGACGAGACCGAAGGGTTCCGCAGTGTGATCTGCGGCCCGTACGTGGTGGAGGCCGAGGCGCCGAGGGTGATCGAGAACTTCCTCGACGTGGCCCACCTGATGTGGGTGCACGAGGGCCTGCTGGGCGTTCCGGAACGTTCCGCCATCCCCGACTACCACGTGCGGCGGGAGGGCGACCGGCTCGTCACCGATGTCATCCGCATCTACCAGCCCGACCCCGATGGCCGCGGCTCGGATGTGATGAGCGACTACGTGTACGAGATCATGGGTCCGCTCACCGTGATGTTCCGCAAGCGTGACGCCGACGCCACCCTCGCCATCATGTTGCACGCCACCCCAGTGGGTGACTGTTCCACCCAGGCGTTGGCGGTGTTGTCGCGCAACTACGCCTTCGACATCCCCGACAGCCAGTTCGTCGAGTTCCAGGACACCATCTTCGCCCAGGATGTCCGCATCCTGATGAGCCAGCGTCCCGAGAAGCTCCCGCTCGATCTGGCCGTCGAGATGCACCTGAAGTCCGATCGACTCGCCATCGCCTACCGCGAGGAGCTGCGCCGCCTCGGCGTCCGCTTCGGCACCGCCTGAGAGCCGACCAGTTTGGTGGCGAAGGGTGCAGCTCCGCTCAGCTGATGTCCCTCCGTTGAAACCCCACGAACCCGGCCACCACCAGGACGGCGGCCACCGCTCCCAGCCCCACCAATGGTCCCACCGTGATGGCGGGTCCGGGAACCTGTGGCAGGTGGCTGAACGGGGACAGGTCGATCATCCACTCGCTGAGCCGCAGCGAACGCCCCAGCAGGGTGAGGAGGGCGGCCGTTCCGAGGGCCGACCAGGCAACCCATGTCAGGCGTGGGACGAATGCGAACACCGCCATCGTGAAGCCCACCATCACCAGCACCGCCGCCAACTGGACGAGGGCGGCCCCGATCATGCGCGGCACCTGTCCGCCGACGTCGTCGATCGTGACGCCGTAGGCGAGCCCGGTCGCCGCTCCGATCACCGTCAGGTCGAGCACGGCAGCGCCGATTGCCACCAGGGTGTGGCTCCCCAACCACCGGCGTCTCGGCACCGCGGTGGCAAGGATCGGGTCGACCCGCCCGGCCGCTTCCTCGCTCTGCAGCCACAGCACCGCCCCAATGGCGTGCGCCGAGACCGCCATCCCGAATACCGAGAACATGGTGGCGAGGTACGCATCGGTGATTCCCCTCTCCCCGCCAATCAGTTCCATCATGCTGCGCAGCAGCGGGTTCTCGGAGAGCAGCTCGGCGAATCCCTCGGTGGCGGCACCGATGAGGAGCCCGAACACGGCGAACCCGGCCAGCCAGGCCACGCCGACACCGCGTTGCAGGCGGACCGCCAAGCCCAACGGCCCGGAGAGAGACCTGGCGGCTTGGGGAGGTCCCGACCGGGTCCCGAACACACCGGCCCCGACGTCACGGCGGGCGGAGATGGCCAGGGCGCTTGCGATGGCGGTGATCGCCACCGCGAGCAGCACCGCGGGTATCCACCAACGTTCCGAGGCGAACGGCGCGATCCGCTGGGTGAGCCCAATCGGCGAGATCCACGACAGGAACTCGAGGCCTCCGCCAGACCCGGCGTCGCCGACCACCCGAAGCAGGAACGACACCGCCACCACCCCGATCCCCATGGCGTTGGACGCCCGGCTGGTGTCGAACAGCTGGGCCGCCACCGCCGCAACGCCGGTGAACACCAGGCCCACCACCGTCGCCCCCGTCCCGAAGGCGATCGAACCGGACGGGTCGAGACCGGTGGCGACGAGCCCGGCGGCGACTGCCGCACCGATGATCACGTTGGTGACGATCATGACGACCAGAGCCGCCATCAGCGGGGCATGACGCCCGACCGCGGTGGCGCCGACCAGTTCGCGACGACCCGCCTGTTCCTCGGCCCGGGTGTGACGGGTCAGCGTCAGCACATTCAGGATCCCCATCATCACGCCGACGAACGCCCCCACCCGCCAGGCCGTCAACCCGCCGAGGGTGGGTGCCTGCACCGGCCCCAGGAACGCCACGAACGCCGGGTTGCCGCCGATGGCGGTGGCCGCCTGCTCGAGAGCGGCGGGGTCGGGATAGAGAGCGGCGAAGGCGCCC
>JBHJOH010000222.1:0-12582 GCA_050329955.1 Acidimicrobiia bacterium
CCGATGGCCCGGACCAGCGGGCCGATGGCAGTGGCGAGTTCGTCGCTCACGTCAGCACCGACACGTTCAGGTTGACCCGGCTGGCGCCGGCGTCGATGGCGGCGCTCAGCGCGATCGACAGGGCGGCCAGCACCACCTCGACCTCACCGGTCACCTGCGAGCCGAAGGGCCCGATGTCGACGGTCAGCCCGGCCGCCTCGATGGCGTCGAGGGCGGCGGTGACATGCGGCCCCAACGCCCCCTCGCGGAATGGCTCGACCAGGAACTCGGCGGACACTCTCATACCGCACCGGTCCGGGTGTAGGTGTCGGGTCGGCGGTCCCGGAAGAACTGCCAGTAGTTGCGGGTCTCTTCGATCATGGCCAGATCGAGGTCGCGCACCACCACCTCGTCGTCGGTGTCCGACGCCACCTCTCCCACGATGCGTGCCCTGGGGTCGACGAAGTAGGACGACCCGTAGTAGTCGGTGCCCTCGTTGGCGTCGGTTCCCACCCGGTTGATCGCTCCGATGAAGTACTCGTTGGCGACCGCCGCCGCCGGCTGCTCCAGCTGCCACAGGTACATCGAGTGACCCCGGGTGGTGGCCGACGGATTGAACACGATCTTGGCCCCCGCCAGCCCCAACTCACGCCACCCCTCGGGGAAGTGCCGGTCGTAACAGATGTACACACCGATCCGCCCCACCGCCGTGTCGAAGGTGGGGTACCCGAGGTTGCCGGGACGGAAGTAGAACTTCTCCCAGAAGCCCTTCACCTGCGGGATGTGGTTCTTGCGGTACTTGCCGAGGAAGCTGCCGTCGGCGTCGATGACGGCGGCGGTGTTGTAGTAGGTGCCCTCGTCGACCATCTCGAACATCGGGACCACCAACACCATCCCGGTCTCCCTGGCGACACCCATCATCCGTTGGACGGTGGGGCCGTCGGGCATGCGCTCGGCGAAGGAGAAGTACGACTGGTCCTGGACCGCACAGAAGTATGGCGACGAGAAGATCTCCTGGAAGCACAGCACCTGAGCCCCCTGCTCGGCGGCCAGGCGGGCGTAGCCGATCTGACGTTCGACCATCGACTCGACGTCACCGGTCCACTCCGCCTGAACCAAAGCAGCCCGGACGACTTGACTCATGTTGCTCCTCGGACGTGTTGACGAATTGTAAAGCGAACATGGCGCCACAACCACCGTGTCCGGGCCAGAGGCCTCGAGCAGGCGGTACCTATCATCGCGGACGATGGGCACAGACCACGCCGACCCGATCGCCCCACTGCGGTCCGAACGACTCGCCGCACGATGAGAGATCGAGGTGCCGCCGCGGCGCGATTCCGGCTGGCGGTACGGTGGTTGAGACAACCCTGGACCGACCTCGCTCTGGTGCTGGCTCTGGTGGGGGCGTCGGCAGCCCCTTCGTTTCTCACCGCCTCCGCCGATATCCGAGCCGCCGCCGCCGCGGATCGAATCGTTGCAACTCTGGTGACGCGGGAGGACGACCGGTCGCTTGGGATCTCGGTGGAAACGAACGCCGTCTTCGCTCCCGGAGGAAGCGCCCCGATCGATGCCGTCACCGAGAGGATCGCCGCCGTCGGCCCCCTGACCGCTCCGGTGCCCACGCTGGCGACGTTCACAGGGCTGCTCACCGCCGAAGAACCCGTACTGGGCAGCCCTGTCCGCCTGATCAGCCGCCCGGGCGCTGTCGAGGCCCTCGTCGTCGTGGATCGAGCCGCCACCGCAGGAGGCGTCTGGATCTCGGATTGGCTGGCCGAGAAAGGCGGGATTCGTCCCGGAGATACCATCACCTTCACCTCCGATGCCGATCCAAACACGCCCGGGGCGGACATCGTTGGCGGCGGTGGATCTCGAGCGCAGTTCGTGGTCGCAGGCACATACCGGCGGCTCTGGACCGAGGACAACGCCCGACCGGCCCCCTACTGGCGCGATCTGCCCACCGGCTTGCTCCCGCGTTTCATCGCTCCCTTCGGCGGACCAGGGTTCGAACTGCTCGTGTCCGACCCGTCGACCTTGGAAAGTTCGGGGCTGCCCGGGATGGTCCGATGGGACGCCGCCATCGCCGAACGACCTGCAACCTTGCCGTCGCTGATGTCGCTGGCCAGTGAGTACCGGGCGGTGGAGACCGATCTTGCCACCGGCGACGCCGCCACCGCGCTCGCATCACTCGCCGCCGGCGGCCCGGCTCGCCCCATCGTCACCTCGGCGGTGCCCGACCTCACCCTCGAGGCCCGGTCCAACACCGCACGGTTGTCCCAGCCGATCGGAACGGCTCGCGCGGCCGGTGTGGCGCTTGCGCTCGCCGTGATGGCCGCCGCCGGCGCGCTGATCGTGCAGCGACGCCGAACCGAGTTCCGGCTGTTGGCCGGGGAAGGCGACCGATGGCCGATCATCGGGTTACGAACCGCCGGTCAACTGCTCGGCCCGGTGGGCCTCGGAGCGGCACTCGGTGTTGTGCTGGCTGGTGGGTTTCCAGGCGGATCGACCCGGGACTCGGTGGACTGGCCCACGGCGGCGACGGTCACCCTGGCCGGCCTTCTCTGCGCTGTCACGGCAACGGCGTTCGCCGGCCAACGTGTCCTCACCACGAGCTCCAGGAAAACTGCCGTCCTCCCTGTCCTGGCCGTGGCCACGTCCGCCGGCACCGGGTTCCTGTGGTTACAGGTGGACCGAACGGCCACCGGCTCCACACTCGACCTGGCCGTGGTCACCCTTCCGATGATGGCTCTGCTCGCCGCCGGGTCGATCGGCACATCGATCATGGTCTGGGTGTTGTCTCGATTCGGATCGGCCGCCCGACGACTGCCCCCCGTTGCGTTCCTCGCATGGCGTCACCTCTCGAGGAGGGACGGCACCGGTCCTGTCGTCGCAGTTGCCCTCGGGGTCGGGATCGGACTCGTAGCGCTCTCAACTCACCTCGTCGACACCCTGCAGCGGACCATCGATGTGAAGATCGCCACGGAGATCGGCGGTGAGACACGTCTCGACGTGTTCGGTCCGGCTCCTTTCGACCTGGCACCGCCGGCCGACTCCACCTTCGTCCGTTTCCAGGAGACCCGTCTCACCCCGGGTGACACCCCGGTACGGGTGGTGGCCATCGATCCACGCACCGCCGAAGCCCTCACGTGGCCGACCGAGTTCGGACCGACCCTGACCGAGGTGGTGACAACCCTCGACCGGCTTCTCGACGACGGCGCCGTCCCGGCTCTGGCGGTTGAGGGCCGGGCCGTGGCGACCGAGGGTACGTTCGGCACCGGTCAGCCGATCCGGTACCGGGTGGTCGGAACCGTCCGCTCATCTCCGTTGGCTGCCTCCGTCGGCCCGACGCTGCTGGTTGCCGCACCCCAGGTGGACCTCTTCGAGATCGCACGGGCGACCGCCGGTGGCGCCGAGATGCCCGAGGGATTCCAGCCACCGACCTCCCGCTACCGGCGGCATCTGGTCTCGATGTCCACGCCGGGCGAACTCGCCGGGTATCTGGCGGCCAACGACCTCGAGATCAGAGAGGTGTTCACGCGCAGCTCGCGGTCGACCGACCCTGACGTCGTTGCACCAGCTCTGGCGTTCGATTACCTCGGATCACTCGGGTACGTGGCGGCGGTGGCCGCCGCGGCGGCGCTGGCGCTCTACCTCTCGGTCCGACGGCGGGCAAGGGCCCTCGGCTCGGTGATGATGCGCCGTATGGGATTCACTCCCGGCGCCGTGGCTGCGGCGACGGATGCCGAGGTGGCGGTGCTGCTGGGGGTGGCGTCAGCCGCTTCCATGGTGGTGGTTCCCCTGGTGTCCGGCGTCCTGGCGCGTCGGTTCGATCCAGCCCCTTCGGTTCCGCCCGCCGTCGACCCGGCGCCGGTTACAGCGGCGATCTGGACGACCATGTCGGCGACGGTGGCGGCCGTCACCGCCGCCGTATGGCTCATAGAGTGGCGTTCGGCCCGCCGGTCGGGCGCGGAGGTGCTCCGTGGGTGACAACGTGATCCTCCGCTGCGACCACCTCGTGAAGGTGTACGACTCGCCCACCGGCCGCGTTCAAGCCGTTCGCGGCGTCGACCTCGAGATCGAAGCCGGGTCGCTGAGCGCCGTGGTGGGCCCGTCAGGGAGCGGCAAGTCATCGCTCCTCCGCATGCTGGCCGGCCTCGACCGCCCCACCGCCGGACTGGTGACGGTGGACGGCATCGATCTCAACGCTCTCCGCCCGGGTCGACGTGCGAGAACGAGAGCCGGTCTTCTCACCCACGTCCATCAGAATCCAACCGACAACCTGCTCTCCCACCTCACGGCCGGTCAACAACTCTGGCGAATCGCACGCCCACGCTCCGACGCCGGCCGTGTGACCAGCGAGGCACTCGAAGCGCTGGGACTGGCATCCCGTCGAGACCACACCCCGTCGGAGTTGTCCGGGGGCGAATGCCAACGGCTCGCCTTCGCCCGGGCGGCGGTGGCGGGTCATCGCCTCGTGATCGCAGACGAGCCGACCGCCCAACTCGAAGGATCCTCCACCACCGCCACGCTCGCTGCCATGTCGCACCTGACGGCTCAGGGGGTGACCGTTCTCGTGGCAACCCACGACCCTCGACTGCTGGCGCAGGTCGACCAGGTGGTGACACTGCGGGACGGGGCGGTGGCATCGGTGTCGAGCGCGGGTACCGAGTTGGCCGTGATCGACGGATCGGGAAGGCTCCAGCTCCCCCCTGACATCCGCCAGCGATTTCCCGAGCGGAGGGCGCGCGTGTCATGGGACGAGGGCGCCGGCCACATGGTTGTCGAGCGCCCGTGACCACCCTCGTTTCCCTCTCCCGGGTGCAACGGAGCTTCCGGCTCAGGGCCGAGATCGTGACCGCCGTCGACGACGTGTCCCTGCAGCTCGCATCCGGCTCGATCGTCGGCCTGGTTGGCCCGTCCGGTTCAGGCAAGACCACGCTCATCAATCTGATCGTCGGATTCGATCGCCCGGATGCCGGGACGGTCGAGCTACCTGCGGGCCTCCGTGACGACTGGAACCGCATCGCCGTGATCCCCCAGCACCTCGGGCTGATCGACGATCTCGATCTGGTCGACAACGTCGAGCTTCCCGCCAGACTCGGCAATCGCCAGCCGATGCCCACCGAGGAGGCTGTGATCGCCCTCGGTCTGGCCGGTCTGGAACGACGAGTCCCCGAGGAGATGTCACTCGGAGAGCGGCAACGCGTCGCTGTGGCCCGAGCCCTCGTGGCGGCGCCGGCAGTGTTGGTGGCCGACGAACCGACCTCGCATCAGGACGAAGCGAACGCCGCCCGAATCGTGGCGCTGCTCGTCGATGCCGCACGCCGCGGCTCTGCGGTGCTGGTGGCCACTCATGACGAGCGTGCCACTCCGAGCTTCGATCGCATCCTCGAGATGTCCGATGGACGGGTGACCGAACGCTGACGGCAACGGGACTTCGGCACTACCCCAACGACCCGTCGTCGGGCACGGTTGATGTGATCGGAGGTATCGATGAGGAGTTTCGCCGGGCGCGATATTCTCTCGCTGGACGGCTTCGGGCGTGACGAGTTCGAACACGTCTTCGGGGTCGCCGACGAGATGGAGCCGATCGCCCGCCGCCGCCGCAACGTCGACCTGTTGGCCGACAAGATCATGGTGGCGGCCTTCTACCAGCCGTCCACCCGCACCCGCCTCGCCCACGAGGCCGCCATGCACCGACTGGGGGGCCAGGTTGTGGGCTTCGCAGACCCCAAGATGACCCGGGCGGGCGACTTCTACCAGGAGTCCATCAAGGACACCGTCCGAATGCTCGAGTGTTACGGCGACGTCATCGTGATGCGCCATCCCGAGAAAGGGGCACCGCACGAGGCGGCCCGCTGGGCCAGCGTGCCCATCATCAACGGCGGCGACGGCTGGGGCGAACATCCCACCCAGATCCTCACCGATCTCTACACGGTGAGAAACGAGTTGGGAACCGTCGACGGTCTCACGTTCCTGGCGGTGGGTGACTGGCGGATGCGCACCATGCACTCTCTCGGCTATGCCCTCACCCAGTTCGACACCGAAGTCATCTACGTGACCCCCGACGCCGATGGCCCCCGCCCCGAGTTCCTGGAAGAGATCCAGGGCCGGAACCTGCGCATCCGCCGGGCCGACCACGTGGCCGACGTCATCGACCAGGCCGACGTCATCTACATGGAACCGGTGGTGCAGGCCGACTACACCAAGGGACGCGACGAACGCCACGGCGACGAAGGCCGCACCCCCGACAACTACCGCGTCACCCGGGAACTCCTCGCCGACAAAGCCCGCAGCCACGCCATCGTGCTGCACTCGCTTCCCCGCATGGACGAGCTACCCCCCGACGTGGACGCCACCCGCCACGCCCGCTACTGGCAGGAAGCCGCCAACGGCGTCGTGATGCGGATGGCGCTGCTGGCGCTGGTACTGGGGGCAGCAGAGTGAGGAAGGCGGAGGAAGGCGGAGGAAGGCAGAGGAAGGCGGAGGCAGTGTGCGTGGCAACGGCCAACGCGCGAACGTCCGCACCCCCGGCCAAGCACGGCTCGCTCTGCCCACGAGCACCGGCGGGGGGTCGAAGGGGGGTCGTCCCCCCTGGGCATCAGCGAAAGGAGCTTTTCCCATGCAGACCGGCTTGAGAGGTCGGGACTTGATCACCACTCAGGAGTGGACCAAGGACGAGCTGGACACGGTGCTCGAGGTGGCGGTGGATCTGAAGCGGCGCCGGGCGCTGCGTGAGCCGCATCCGCTGCTGCGCGACGAGGTGCTGGCGATGTTGTTCTTCTTCTCGTCGACCCGCACGCGGGCGAGTTTCGAGGCCGGGATGGCCCAGCTCGGAGGGCATGCCCAGTTCATCGAATCGAAGACCACCCAGATCGCTCACGGTGACACCGCCAAGGAGATCGGGGAGATCCTGGGCCGCTACAACGACGGGATCGCCATCCGCCACGTCGACTGGGGGGTCGGCAACGGCTACATCCGAGACGTGGCAGCAGCCTCCCGGGTACCGGTGCTCAACATGCAGTGCGACTGGTACCACCCGTTCCAGGCGCTGGCCGACCTGCTCACCATCGTCGAGAAGAAGGGCGACCCGCGCAACGTCACCCTCGACGTGAGCTGGGCGTACGCCGCCAGCTACCAGAAGCCCCTGTCGGTACCTCAGAGCCTGATCCTGCTGGCGACCCGGTTCGGGATGAACGTCCGCCTCACCCGCCCACCCGAGTTCGTGCTCATGGACGAGGTGATGGACCACGCAGCCGACAACGCCCGCCGGGCCAAGGGCTCGTTCGAGGTGCTGGAGGACTTCGTGGCCGGGATGACCGATGCCGATGTGGTCTACGCCAAGTCGTGGGGGGCGATGCTCACCACCACCGACGACGCCGAATCGGCCGCCATCGGCGCCCGCTACACCGACTGGATCACCGACGAACGGCGGATGGCACTGGCAGCCGACGACGCCATCTACATGCATCCCCTTCCCGCCGACCGGAACGTCGAGGTGACCGATGCCATCATCGACGGTGCCCAGAGCGCCGTCTACGACCAGGCCGAGAACCGGCTCCACGTCCAGAAGGCCGTGATGGCGCTCACCATGTGAACGCCCGGCATAGGCTGACATCGTGACAACCACACGCTCGCGGGTGTACCGGAACGGCACCGTCGCGGCCGAAGACGTCCCGCTCGAAGACATCTCCTTTCACCTGTCCGATCACGGAAGCGTGGTGTGGGTGGATCTGGTCTCACCCACCCTCGACGACCTGCGCATGCTGGCCGACGAGTTGGGCCTCCACGAGCTGGCGGTGGAGGACGCCCTCGAACCCCACCAGCGCCCCAAGCTCGACCACTACGCCTCGCACCTGTTCCTGTCCTGCCACGCCGTCCGGATGGACGATGGAGACACAGAGCTACAAACCCTGGAGGTGGACACCTTCATCAACGACCGGTGGCTCATCACCGTTCACAATGACGACTTCCCGATGGGCGAGGTGGTGGAACGCTGGGACCGTTCACCCGACCTGGCCGTGCACGGCATCGGCTTCCTGCTCTACGGGCTGCTCGACACCGTGGTCGACGGATACTTCGACGTGGTCGAACGCTTCGACGACTTCTACGACGAAGTGTCCGAGGGCATCTTCGCCGATCACCCCATCGAGCCCTCGAAGCAGAAGCAGTGGTTCGGGGTCCGCCGCGACCTGGTGAGGTTCCACCGGCTGGTGTCGCCGCTACGGGAAGCGGTCAGCGCCCTCATGCGCCGCGAACACCTGGTGGTGCCCGAACCGCTGTACCCGTACTTCCAGGACATCTACGACCACATCCTCAGAATCGGCGAGTCCACCGAGTCGCTCCGCGACCTGGTCAGCACCATCGTCGAGACCAACCTCAGCCTCCGCGACTACCGCCAGAACCAGATCATGAAGAAGGTGACCAGCTGGGCGGCCATCATCGCCGTCCCCACCCTCATCACCGGCTTCTACGGGATGAACGTGCCATACCCCGGTTACGCCGAGTGGTCCGGCGTCGCCTGGGCGACGGGCCTCATCGTGATCATGTCCGGAGCGCTCTACCTGCTGTTCAAGAAGGCGGACTGGTTGTAGGGAGGAGGCAGGAGGCCCGAGGCCTGAGGCCTGAGGCCGGAGGCCGGAGGCCCAATTGGGGACAAAACCGACCATCAGAAGGTCGGTTTTGTCCCCAGATGGTGCTGGGGTCGGCCCCTCGCCCCTCGCCCCTCGCTCACCCGTCGAGCCGGTCCTCCTAGTTGGATGCGCCGACCCGATCCCTGATGAACTCGGTCACGATGACGGTGTAAGCAGTGGCGTCCTCGTTCCAGGCGCGGACGTGGCCGGCATCCTCGATGGGCACGAGCTCCACCAGGTCGGGCCGGGCCTCGGCCAGGGCCTCGCCGACCTCGAAGGGCACGATGGTGTCCTCGGTTCCGTGCAGCAGCAGGATCGGAACGTCGAGGCCATCGGCCCGCTCCACGTAGTCCACCGCCGCGAAGTCGAGCCCGGTACGGAGCGTGGTGACGTAGCGGCCGAAGGACAGGATGGCGTCGCCGGCGGCACCGCCGACCGGAAGCGCCTCGCCGGAGCGCAGATCGATGATCCGGGCGAAGTCGGCCGCCGGGGCGTCGAGCACCACGCCGATGATGCCCGCGGCGTCACCGGCCTCCAACAGATACGACAACACGATCGCCCCTCCCATGCTCTGGCCGTGCAGCACGATGTGCTCGGCCCCCTGAGCGCGAGCGAAGTCGACGGCGGCCGTGAGATCCTCCCACTCGGTCTGACCGAACAAGGCGAGCTGGTCGTCGGTGGTGGGAGTCCCGATGTCGTTGCGGTAGCTCGGGATGAGCAGGTGGTAGTCCGACGGTGGGCCGAGCGCCTGAACCATCCGCAGCATGTCGCGCCTGCCCGCTCCCAACCCGTGCACTCCGATCACCCATGTGTCACTGGAACCCTCCACGTACCACGCCGGGAGCGAGCCGATCGGGGCGTCGATGAACACCTCGTCGAGAGGGAAGTCGAGTGCCGACAGGTCGGGGTAGACGACGCCGTCGAACGAGACGAGGTCGCCGACGCTCGGCGCACCACCGGCGATGATGCCGAAGGGACGGGTCTGGGCGTCGCCGTCCACCGCCGTCGCCGAGCCCACGATGCCCCAACCTCCGTCCCATCGCAGGCCGAGCGTGGAATCCGCATCCCGGACCGCCACCACCTCGTCCTCGACGAGCAGCTCGATCTCCTGGTCCTCGATCGCCGACACCTCGACATCGAACACCGGCTCAGGCGGAACCGCCGACATCCCAGCGATGATCTCTCCCGACACGTACCAGCCGACGGCAACCAGCGCCACCGTCACGACGACCAACGCCGACACCACGACCCGCAACCATCTCCGTCGCCCTGCCGCCATCGAACCCCTCCTCGTAGTCGCCACGAGTATCGCACTCGGGGAAAGAGGGGCGAGGAGCGACGAGCCGATCCACCCAATTGGGGACAGAATCGACCTTCTGGCGGTCGGTTTTGTCCCCAGATGGCAGTGGGCCGCGGGCTTCCGACTTCCGGGCCTCGGACCTCGGGCCTCTGGCTTCCGGCCTCCCCCTACCTCCGCCCTCCTGCCTTCCTCTCTTGTAACTCCGCCGCAACTTTACGTTTTGTATATTGAGTGGTGATGCCTCGGATTCTCACCCTCGCCGCCGCCCAGATGGGGCCGATCGCCCGCGACGACTCACGCGACGAGGTGGTGGAGCGACTCATTCTGCTGATGCGTGACGCCGCCGACCAGGGGGCCGATCTGGTCGCGTATCCCGAACTGGCGCTCACCACGTTCTTTCCGCGCTGGCACCTCCCGCTCGAGGAAGCCGACCACTTCTACGAGACCGAGATGCCCAACCGGCACACCAAGCCGCTGTGGGACGAGGCGGTGCGGCTCGGGGTGGGGTTCGCCCTCGGCTATGCCCTCCACACCGCCGACGGTCACCGCTACAACCTCTATCACCTGGTGAACAAAGCGGGGATGACCGTCGGCAGCATGCGCAAGGTGCACATTCCCGGTCACGAGGAGAACGAGCCGTGGCGGCCGTTCCAGCACGCCGAACGCTTCTACTTCGAGCCGGGCGACGACTGCCCGGTGTGGCGGGCGTTCGGCGGCATCGTGGGGATGGCGTTGTGCAACGACCGACGCTGGCCCGAGACCTACCGGGTGATGGGGTTGCAGGGGGTCGAGCTGATCATCATCGGCTACAACACCCCGCTCCACTACGCCCCCGACCCCACCCAGAACCCGTTGCAGGCCTTCCACAACCATCTGGTGATGCAGGCGGGCGCCTACCAGAACGGCACCTTCGTGATCGGCGTTGCCAAGGGCGGCATCGAGGAGGGGGTCGAATCCCTCGCCCAGTCGGCCATCATCGCCCCGTCGGGCCAGATCATCGCCCAGGCACTCACCACCGGCGACGAGGTGATCGCCGCCCGGGTCGACCTCGACCACACCGCCTTCTACAAGAAGACCCTCTTCGACTTCGAGCGCTACCGGGTGCCGGCCGCCTACCGGCGCATCGCCGACCAGAAAGGCAGCACTCCGCCGCCAGAGGAGGACGACCTGTGACGCTCACCACCGACACCATCTCCTTCACCGTCAACGGGCGCCGAGTGGCTGCGTCGGGGGGCCACCCTCATCTGCTGGCGGCGCTCCGTGAGGAACTCGACGTCACCTCCCCCAAGGACGGCTGCTCCCCTTCCGGGCAGTGCGGGTGCTGCACTGTGCTGCTCGACGGCAAGGCGATCCAGGCGTGCCTGGTGTCGATGGACAAGGCCAACGGTTCGGAGGTGGTGACCCTCGAAGGGCTTCCCGACGAGGAACGGGCCCGGATGGCACAGGCGTTCGCCGCCACCGGAGCGCTCCAGTGCGGGTTCTGCACCCCCGGCATCGTCATGCGGGCCAAAGCCCTCATCGATCAGAAGGGGGCTGCCCTCGACCGCTCCACCATCGAAGGCCGCCTCGGTGCCCACCTGTGCCGCTGCACCGGCTACGTGAAGATCATCGAGGCGATCGAGCTGCTGGCATCCGGCGACCCGATTCCCGAGCCGGAACGGCCGGGCGGGGTGGGGTCGAGTGGGGTGAAGTACGAGGCCGCCGAACTGGCGCTCGGCGACCGGGGCTACATCGACGACCTGCGGGTTGCGGGGATGGCGCACGGCGCCCTCCGCCTCACCGACCACGCCCGGGCCGACGTCCTGGCCATCGACACCTCCGCCGCCGAGAAGGTGCCGGGGGTGGTTGCTGTGTACACCGCCGCCGACGTCCCCGGCGATCTCAAGGTGGGGCTCATCCACAAGGACTGGCCGGTGTTCATTCCGGTGGGTGGGCGCACCAGTTACCTCGGTGACGTGCTGGCGATGGTGGTGGCCGACGACGTCGCCACCGCCCGGGCGGCCGCCGACCTGATCGAGGTCGACTACCAGGTGCACCCGCCCTTCACCGACCCGCTGGCCGCCCTCGAATCCGACGACGACGCGGTGTGGGGCCTCGACGGGAACGTGCTGTCGGTGTCGAAGTACTCCCGGGGCGACGCCGACGCCGCCCTGGCCGCCTCCGCCCACGTGGTGCACGAGGTGTTCCAGACCCAGCGGGTCGAGCACGCCTTCCTCGAACCCGAGTCGACCCTGGCCGTCCCCCGCAGCGACGGCGGGCTGCACGTGTACTCGGGTGGACAGGGGATCTGGGACGACCGCGATCAGATCTGTGCGGTGCTGGCCGTTCCCACCGACCGGGTCAGCACCGAACTCGTCTCCAACGGTGGGGCCTTCGGCGGCAAGGAGGACCTGTCCAACCAGGGACAGACCGCCCTCGCCGCCCATCTGCTGGGCCGCCCGGTGAAGTGCACCCTCACTCGCGAGCAGTCGTTGCTGATGCACGCCAAGCGCCACCCGATCCGCGTCGAACTGTGGGCCGGCTGCGACCAGGGCGGCACCCTCACCGCTCTCAAGGCCCGCATGGTGGGCGACTCCGGCCCGTACGCCTCGGTTGGGATGAAGGTGCTGGAACGGGCCGCCGGGCATGCATCCGGCCCCTATCACACCCCCAGCATCGACATCGAGGCGATCG
>JBHJOH010000223.1:0-20735 GCA_050329955.1 Acidimicrobiia bacterium
GTCCGGGCCGGTCAGGAATCCCGCGGTCTCGGTGAGCGTGCTCATTGCGGGACCAGCCCTGACACGAACTCGGTGGTCAGGTCCAGCAGTTTGCGGTTCGCCTCCGAGGTCTCGTCTCCCGCCGCCCCCGAGCGGGCCCCGTACCACCAGGGCTCGTACAGGGCGACGCCCGTGACGACGGCATCGCCACCACGGGCCTGCCATTCGTTGACCAGTTTCACGACCTCCGAGCGGGGGTCACCCTTCCGCCGCAAGTCGAGAAGGAGGATCTTCCTGCCCTCCACGGGAAACGACTGGATACCGCTGCCGGCTGCGATCTGGTCGAGGAGGGCGGCACTGATGCTGTAGCCGAGAAGGTCGATCGAACCGCTCGCTTGGAGGTCCTTGATGAGGTCGGACTTCGGGGCCGCTCCGGCGTCGTCGGTCTTGAAGGCGCTGAAGACCCGCGCCCGGAGGATCTCCCGGAAGTATGCGGTGGCGTCGAGGACAGGATCCCAGATCACCAGTGGAACGCCCGGAGCGTCGGCCAGCACCGCGGTAGCCACCGATCCACCCAGCCGTGTACCCATCCACGCCAGCGGGACGTCGTCGGCCGGCTCCGAGGCGACCAGGCGGGCGTCGTCGACCATGGACTGGAAGCCGTCGTCGGGGGAGGCGTCCGAGTGCCCACTGCCCCGGTAGTGAAGGCGGATCGTCTCCACCCCGCGCCCGGCGAGTTGGCGGGAGAGCAGCGTCTCACGACGGTAGTTGCGGGCCGCTTCGGCTCCGATCGGCGGGCAGACGACGAGTCGAAGGCCCGGTTGCCGATCGGCCGGACCGGTGCGGGAGGTGAACACCCGGGCGCCAGGGGCACCGACGAACCTCGAGCAGGTCGTGATGCCGGGAGCGATCAGGGCGGTCTCGATCATCCCGGAGAACGTTTCCCATTCACCATCGCCACCATGGCATCGACCGAGGCGAAGTTGGTGACGGCGAGATCGGCGTCCTCGAACACCACGCCGAATTCGTCCTCCAGGAACCCTACGACCTCGTGCACCGCCAGTGAGTCCAACAGTCCCTTGGCGAAGAGGTTGGAATCGTCGCTCACGTCGTCGGTCCAGTCTTCCACGATCTCGGAGAGAAACTCCCGGATTGGCTCCCGCGCCTCGGTGCTCATCGGGAGGCTCCGAATCCGAGTGTCTCAACAGCTCCTGTTAGAACGTTCATGAAGCCCTCCCGATGCACCGCTGCGGCGCGCCTCCCTTTCGATCAGGGTCGGCGCCTCACCCGGCATGCACCTGTAGACATTCCCCATACCCTTGCGGGCGATTCTACCCGGAGGGCCCGCGCTGCCAAGCCGGGCTGTGACCGCCACGATGGAAAAACCGGGATTCCGTGAAACGTTCCCGGACACCGAGCGACCGGAGGGGCAGGAGGTCCACTCCAGTCCGGGTTTCTCCGGTGGTCGAAAGAGACGCAACGGCCACCGGAGAGACCGGTCATCCTCAGCCAGGGAGTGGGGGGAGTGGGGGGATGCGGCAAAGGATGTGTTCTCGGCGGTGGCCGTTGCGGCGCGAACCTTAACGCGTTTTTTCCCCGCTGTCTGCACATGGCACCCGAATCGATCCCGGATCGTCGCCGGCCGACCACTCGTGTCCGCCGATGCCTCCGCGCTCGCGCCCGAGAGGGGCGCCGGTACCGGAGGCGGGACTCGAACCCGCACGCCCTCGCGGGCAATGGATTTTGAATCCACCTTGTCTACCAATTCCAACACTCCGGCGTGACGGTGATGATAGTTCACGACCCGGGACGGGCGGGCGGCTCAGCTCCTATCGAACTCACGTTCCCTCGAAGTCGGGCTTGGTATCATCGCTCGATGGGCCTCACCCAACGGCGGCTGTTCGCCATCACCGACGAGCTGGCGGAACTGGCCGAAGAGGAGGCGTCGTTGTTGGCGGAGCTGAACCACAGCCGACACCTGGCCGATGACATCGAACGCGACGCCGTGCTGAGTGGCGGGCAGTTCGACCGGCTGGAGGCAGCCGGGTCACGGGCCGACGTTGCACGTTTCGAGCGGCGGCTGGCGGACCTCGAGCGCCGGCGTGCCAAGCTCCATGCCACCCGCACCAAGCTGCTCTCCAAGCTCGAGGACTGATGCCCACTCTCGCCCTTGTCGATGGACATTCGATCGCCTACCGCGCCTTCTTCGCCCTGCCCGAAGACCTCGCCACCAGTTCCGGCCAGGTGACGAACGCCGTGTACGGGTTCACACGGATGCTCATCAAGTTGTTGGGCGATCACCACCCAGACGCCCTCGCCGTTGCCTGGGACGTGGGCAGACAGACGTTTCGTAGCGAGCGGTACCCCGAGTACAAGGCGCAACGCACCGCCTCACCGGACACTTTCAAGTCCCAGGTTCCACTCATGCGCGAAGTCCTCGATGCTCTCGGCATCACCCAGGTGCAGATGGAGGGGTTCGAGGCCGACGACGTGATCGCGTCTCTGTCCGAGCAGGCGGTGGCCCACGGGTGGGATGTCCTGATCGTCACCGGTGACAGGGATTCGTTCCAGTTGGTCGACGACCATCGGAGAATCCTCTACACCCGTCGTGGCATCAGCGACGTGGTGGTGGCGGATGCACGGTACGTCGAGGAGCGCTACGGCATCACCCCCGAGCAGTACGTGCAGCGGGCGGCGATGTGTGGTGACACGTCCGACAACCTTCCCGGCGTGAACGGCGTGGGAGACAAGACGGCCGCCAAGCTCCTGAACCAGTACGGGTCACTGGAGGGCATCTTCGAGCATCTCGACGAGGCGACGCCGAAGCTTCGCGAGAACCTGGCGGCAGGTCGGGAGCAGGCGCTGCTCAACCGCGAGTTGATGACCCTGGTGCGTGACCTCGACATGGGGGTGGGTCCCGAAGACCTCATCCGGCGCCACTGGGACCGCGCCCTTGCCCGGGAGCTGTTCGTGAGCCTCGAGTTCCACTCGATGTGGGAGGACCTGCTGGCGGTGCATCCCGGTTCGGAGGCCGCTCCCAGCGAGGCGATCGATGTCGAGGGCAGGCTCATGACCGGCGACGAGCTGTTGCCACTGGTCGGGCGACGGATCGTGATCGACCTGGTCGACCAGGGTGGCTTCGAAGGCGTGGCGGTGCTCGTGGATGAGGCGAGCGCCGCAGTGGTCGACTTCGATCGGCTGGGCGGGCTGTCCACGGTCCTCACCGATCCGGCTGTCGGGAAGGTCACCCATCATGCCAAGCCGTTGGTGCGGGCGCTGCTCGCTCGCGGGGTGCGTCTGGAGGGAGTGATCTTCGATACCGCACTCGCCGCCTATCTGGTCAACCCGGCCACCCGGGCCTACGACCTCTCCGAGGTGGCGGCCCGTTTCGCCGGCATCGAGCTGGAGTCGCCCGATCGGGAGAAGCAAGCCGGAGCGATCCAGGGAGCGTTCGACTTCTCGGAGGGTGTCGATCCCGATGCCCCGGCGCGACGGGTGGCCGCCATCGATCGGGTGGCGGCGGTGCTCGAGACCGAGCTGGAGGGGCGCGACGAACTCGACCTGTACCAGCGCTTCGAGCTGCCGCTGGTCGGGGTGCTGGCCCGGATGGAGTCGGCCGGAATCCTCATCGATCGTACGTACCTCGAGGGCATGGGTGCCGATCTCCGTTCGGAGCTGGAGACGCTGGAGCGCTCGATCCACGAGTTGGCCGGGGAGACGTTCAACGTCAACTCCACCGACCAGCTGGCGGTGATCCTCTATCAGAAGCTGGGTCTGCCGGTACTGAAGAAGACCCCCGGGGGCAAACCATCCACCGACGCCTCGGTGCTCGAGAAGCTCGATCACCCGCTCATCGAGAGCCTGCTGCGCTACCGCGAGATCGAAAAGCTGCGCTCCACCTACGTCGACGGCTACCTGCCCCTGATCAAGCCGGATGGGCGCATTCACACCACCTTCAACCAGATGGCCGCCGCCACCGGTCGCCTCTCCTCCGAGGAGCCCAACCTCCAGAACATCCCGGTGCGCTCCGAGACCGGTCGCACCATCCGCCGCGCCTTCATCTCGCCCCCGCAGTGGGCCTTCGTAGTGGCCGACTACTCCCAGATCGAGCTGAGGGTCCTCGCCCACATGAGCGGCGATCCGGCCATGGTCGAGGCCTTCCAGGCGGGACTCGACATCCATACCGCCACCGCCGCCCGGGTGTTCGACGTGGAACCGTCGCTCGTCTCCGGCGAGATGCGTCGCATGGCCAAGGTCATCAACTTCGGATTGCTCTACGGGATGGAGGCGTTCGGGCTGGCACAGCGGCTGGGCTGTACCCGCGAGGAAGCCCGTGATCACATCGACGCCTACTTCGACCGCTTCCCCGACGTGTTGGCCTACATGGACGGGGTGGTCACCGAGGCGCGGCGCAACGGTTTCACCGCAACCATGTTCGGGAGGCGGCGGTATCTCCCCGAACTCAAGAGCGACAACTTCAGGCTGCGCCAGATGGGGGAGCGCATGGCGCTCAACGCACCCATCCAGGGTACGGCCGCCGACATCATCAAGAAGGCCATGATCGACCTGGAGCCCGACCTGGGGGGGAACGCCCGCATGCTGCTGCAGATCCACGACGAGCTGGTGATCGAGGCTCCGGTCGAGGAGCTGGAACAGACCGCGGCCACGGTCCGTCGAGTGATGGAACAGGTGGTGGAGCTGCAGGTTCCGCTGGTCGTCGATCTCGCTTCGGCGACCAGCCTCGACGCCGTCAAGAGCTGAACTCCCGCGGTTGGCCCGGGATCGGGGCGATGTGATAGTGTTCCACTTCCCTTGCTTCCCCTGCGACCGCAAGGAGAACCATCTCGGAGGAACACGACCCACCCATGTCTGACCACGACAGCGCGCCCGACGACGCCGAGGCGCAAACCCCAACCACCGAACCCGAGGCACCCGCCGCGGTTTTGACCGCCATCGAGGACGAGGTAGCGACCGCCATCGAGGACCCGGTAGACACCGCCATCGAGGACCCGGTAGACACTGCCATCGAGGTCGCCGCCGAGGCTCCACCGGCCGAGCCGGCGGAGGTCATCGAAGAGGCACCGGCACCGGCACCGCCTCCGCCTCCGGCCCGGGTTCCCGGCCCAATCGCCATCTCGGCGCCCGACCTGAGCGAACTCCCCGACGACATCGACATCGATGACTTCGAGGCAGCGATCGCAGCCACCGTCCTCGAGTTCAAAGAGGGCGACATCGTGGAGGGCACCGTCGTGGGCGTGGACGCCGACGGCGCCATGATCGACATCGGGTACAAGTCCGAGGGTCTGATCCCCACCGAGGAACTCTCGATCCGTAACAACGTTCACCCGGGCCAGGTGGTCACCATCGGCGAACGGGTGGAAGCGCTGGTGCTCAACAAGGAAGACGACGAAGGTCGTCTCATCCTCTCCAAGAAGCGGGCCCAGTACGAGCGGGCGTGGGGTCGCATCCACCAGCTGGCCGACGAGGGCAAGACCGTCAAGGGCACCGTCATCGAAGTGGTCAAGGGTGGCCTCATCGTCGACATCGGTCTGCGTGGCTTCCTGCCTGCTTCGCTGGTCGACCTGCGCCGTGTCCGCGATCTCGATCCGTTCATCGGCGAGGAGATCGAGGCCAAGGTCATCGAACTCGACCGCAATCGCAACAACGTGGTGCTGTCACGGCGTGCCTACCTCGAAGAGGAGCAGGCCGAGCAGCGTCAGGCATTCCTCGACGACCTCGCCGAGGGCGAGGTCCGGGAAGGCGTGGTTTCCTCGGTCGTCAACTTCGGCGCCTTCGTCGACCTGGGCGGCATGGACGGACTCGTTCACGTTTCCGAGCTGTCCTGGCAGCACGTCAACCATCCGTCCGAGGTGGTCAAGGTCGGTGACAAGGTCACCATCAAGGTGCTCGAGGTGGATCGCGATCGGGAGCGCATCTCGCTGTCGATCCGCCAAACCCTGGAAGATCCCTGGGTTGTGTTCGCCCGCGACAACGAGGTCGGCAACGTCGTCGACGGCCAGGTCATCAAGACGGTGCCGTTCGGTGCCTTCGTCTCGGTGGCGGAAGGCGTCGAGGGACTGGTGCATGTCTCGGAGATCGCCATCCACCGGGTCGAGTCGCCCGAGCTCGAACTGTCGATCGGTCAGGCCGTGCAGGCCAAGATCACCGAACTCGACGAGGACAAGCGCCGTGTCAGCCTGTCGATCAAGCAGGCGCTGCCCGATTGGAAGGAGCGCGAGGCGGCCCTCAACGCTCCGCGGACCCGGCGCCCTCCGACCCGTCGCGAGTTCGAGCGCGAGTTCGGCCCCGAGGAGGAGGAGCGCCCACCGGTGGCGGTCGATGCCTCGCTCGAGGCGATTCTGCAGGAACTGAAGGAACGGGGTATCGGTCGACGCTGAGGCGTCGACCGAACCCGCTCTTTCCTCGAATTTCCTCGCAGAATCATCTCAAGTCGGTGGGTCGAGCAGTCGATCAGTACCGGAGATGACTAGCCCGTTGCATCACGATGTGCAGAAGGGGCATTGCGCGGGGTCGAGCCGGCGATGCCGGTTCACAACCCCATTGGTGGGTTCGCCCACCTGTGATGACACGATCAAGGAGCATTGATGGGCCGGAGAGCCGTAGTACTGGTGATCGCACTCCTGTTGGCCGCGGCTGCTGCCTTCGCGATCTTCCAGTATCTGAACAACATCGAACGGGGGGTCCTGGAGGGCCAGGAGCGTATCCCGGTCTATCGCGCCCTGGACTTCATCCAGGAAGGCACCGAGGGATCGACCATCCTCACTGCACCCGGGGTCCTCTACAAAGAGAGCTTCGAGCAGTCCGAGGACCTTCCCGCAGACGCCATCCAGACTCCCGAGGACCTCCAGGCGGTTCTATCCGGAAGCGTGGCGGTCGGCCCGGTTTCGGCGAACGGGATCCTGACGAGGAGCCAGTGGGTTGCCCCCAACGTCAGCATCCGTCCGCTCAAGGAGTCGATCGCAGCCGGGAAGCAGGCACTCACCATCTCCCCGGGAGACGTGCAGGGCATCAACGGTTTCGCCCAGCCGGGCGATCTGGTGAACGTGATGGTGACGGTGGACCTCGAGGTCGGCCTCACCGCTGCCAGCCAGGCTCCCAGCTTCGGCGTTCCCAATCAGACCGGCACCGACGCCGAAGGCAACGCCGAATCCCTCAGCGTGGTCGTTCCCTACACCCGCTTCGTCCTCCAGAACCTCAAGGTGCTGGCGGTCGGCCAGGAGATCGTCCCTGCCGAAACCGATGCCACCACCGTGACGGCCGGAGCCCCCGCAGAGGGCGAGGCGACCGGCACGGTGCAGGGAGATGCGGCTCCGGTCGCCGTCAGCACGATCTACACCCTCGAGGTAGACCCGAACCAAGCTGAGCGACTCGTCTACGCTATTCAGGAAGGCGCCATCTACATGACGTTGGTGCCCAACGACAACCAGCCCGTCGTCACCCAGGGCGTCACCATCGAGCGACTGTTCGAGGGTGATCTCATCGACGACATCTTCGATTGATCTAGCCGGAACGAACGAGAGAACTCAACAGTGTCGCTCACCGAGAACAACCTGCTCGTCGTCGATGACGATGACGCGTTCATCGACGAGGCCAAGCGCCTCTTCGATGGAAGGCTGCCGACCGCACGGTCGATCGGTGACGCCCTGCAAGCCATCGAGAGCGGCAGTCTTCGCATGGTCATCCTTGGTCCGAGCTTCGCCCGTGAGGACTCCCTCGACTCCGTGAGAACGTTGCGCCATGGGGACCCGGCACTCATCTCGCTGATCGTGGCCGAGTCGGTCACCGCCAACCTGTTGCGGGCGGCGATGCGGGTGGGTGTCTCCGACGTGATCGAGGCACCGCTCACCGAGGAGAAGATCGAGCAGGCCATCAGCCAGTTCTCGAGCGACATGCTGCAACTCCGAAGAGGAGGAGCGGGTGGCGGCGGGAGCGAATCGGCCGATCGTGGCAAGGTGGTCACCGTGATGTCGGCCAAGGGCGGCTCCGGCAAGACCGTCACCGCCACCAACCTGGCCGTGCTGTTGGCACGGGAACCGAACACCTCGGTGTGCCTGGTCGACGCCGATCTCCAGTTCGGCGACGTGTGCCTCGTCCTCCAGCTCGAGCCGAAGTTCACCGTTGTGAACGCGGCTGCCGAACTCCACCGGTTGGATGCCACCCTCATCGAGTCCATTCTCACCCCGCATCCGAGTGGCCTGAAGGTGCTGGCGGCTCCGCTGGAACCGGCATTTGCCGACGACATCACCACCGGCGGGCTTCTCCAGATCATCGACGTCATCAGCGAGCGATTCGACTACGTGGTGGTCGACACCGCCTCGCTGCTCGACGAGCTGCTGTTGTCGCTGCTGGAACGGTCCGACCAGGTGCTGATGGTGGTCGACATGGATCTGCCGTCTGTCAAGAACGCCAAACTGGCCCTCGAGACCCTTCGCCTCCTCAAGTACCCCACCGGCAAGGTCAATCTGGTGCTGAATCGTTCCAATGCCAAGGCCAGACTCGACGACAAGGAGATCGAGGGCGCCCTCAAGGCTCAGATCATGGCGCGGGTCCCGTCCGAGGGGATCGTGGCCGCCAGCGTGAACGAAGGCCGACCGGTGGTGGAGTCCGCCCCCAAGTCGAAGGTGGCGAAGGGCTTCGAAGAGGTCGCCCAGGTCGTGACCGGCCACGCCCCGCAACAAGCCGCTTCAGGCCGGGGCGTTTTCCGCCGAAACTGAGCGGATAGCACCGCTCGCCGCAGTTGATCGAGACACAAGGGGTTCAGGGAGATGGCATCGCTTTCGGAACGGGTCGCCGCCGCCAAGGCCACCGAGGTCGCAACCATCGGTGGCAACCGCTCCGAAGCGGTCACCGAGCTCCGCGGTCGTTTGCACTTCAAGGTGGTCGAGGAGCTTGGCCCCACGCTGTACGACCGCCAGATGAGCGACGCCGAACTGCGACTCCGCGTCATGGAAATGTTGGAGTGGGCACTCGACCAGGAGCAGAGCCTTCCGCTCACCTCGTCGGACCGCCGCCAGCTCCTCAATGAGATCGCATCCGACGTGCTCGGGTACGGTCCGATCGACCCGCTCCTGAACGACCCCGACGTCACCGAAGTCATGGTGAACGGTCCCTACGACATCTACGTCGAGCGGGCGGGCAAGCTCACGAAATCCGACATCCGCTTCGTCGACCAGGTGCACCTGCGTCGCATCATCGACAAGATCGTGGGTCAGATCGGTCGTCGCGTCGACGAGGCCACGCCAATGGTCGACGCCCGCCTCCCGGACGGCTCCCGTGTCAACGCAGTGATCCCGCCCCTGGCGATCGGCGGCCCCTTCCTCACCATCCGAAAGTTCTCGGTCGATCCGCTCACCGAATCCGACCTGATCCGCTTCGGCACCTACAACCAGCGCACCGCCGACTTCCTGCGGGCCTGCGTGGTCGGCCGACTCAACGTGATCATCTCCGGCGGTACCGGCTCCGGGAAGACCACCACTCTCAACGTCCTGTCCGGCTATCTGCCCCCCGACGAGCGCATCGTCACGGTCGAGGACGCAGCCGAGCTGCAGCTCCACCAGGACCACGTGCTCAGCCTCGAGTCCCGCCCGGCCAACATCGAAGGCAAGGGCGCCATATCCATTCGCGATCTGGTCAAGAACTGTCTCCGTATGCGACCCGATCGGATCGTGGTGGGGGAGTGCCGTGGCGGCGAGGCCCTCGACATGCTCCAGGCCATGAACACCGGTCATGACGGCTCGCTGACCACTCTCCACTCCAACGGGACCCGTGACACCCTGGCCCGCATGGAGACCCTGGTGATGATGTCGGGCTATGACCTCCCGATTCGAGCCATCCGTGAACAGATGGCTTCGGCGGTGGACATGATCGTCCACGTGTCCCGTCTTCGTGACGGCACGAGGCGCATCACGCACATCACTGAGGTGGAAGGGATGGAAGGCGACATCATCACCCTTCAGGATCTCTTCATGTTCGACTTCGGGATGGGCGTCGACGAGAACGGCAGATTCCTGGGCCGGCTCAAGGCAACGGGTATCCGCCCCTCGTTCAGCGAAAAGCTCCTCGACATCGGCATCAAGCTCCCTGCGGACCTGTTCGAGCCCGAGCCCTTCGCCCGTCGTTCCGACCAGTTCGCCCTCGCCCGCTGATGAGGATGCGACTGCTCGCGGCGGTGACGCTGCTGCTGGGTGTGATGGGTGGTGGGGCAGCACTTGCCCAGGAGGACACCACGACCACCCTGCCGGCAGCCGAGGCCACCACCCCGGCATCCGTTCCGGGCGTCGGCCCCAACGCCAAGCTCACCATTTACAACACCGAGTTGAGCCGGTTCGGTACCGATGGTCAGGTGACCATGTACGTGGCGTTGCAGGGCCTCACCGCCGATGTCGATCCGAGCCAGGTGGTGATCACCGAGGACGGACAGGTGATCGAGGACGCCCAGGTGGTGGAAGGTGACTTCTCCACCGTCCCTTCCTTCGTGGCGCTGGTCATCGACACGTCGGGTTCGATGGACGAAGACGGCCGCCTCGATTCCGCCAAAGCGGCTGCCATCAGTTTTGTGGAGCAGAAGGAACCGGAGGACTTCGTGGCCCTCGTCACCTTCTCCGACGAGGCCACCATCGTCTCCAACTTCGTATCGAACGCCGACACCCTGATCGAGGCCATCGACGCCCTGGTGCCCCAGGGAGCCACCGCCATGTTCGACGGCGTCGTGCTGGCGACCGATGTGTTCCGCGACGCCGGCATCGGGGACCAGGGCCGGCGCAGCATGATCGTGCTCACCGACGGCGAGGACCAGGGAAGCGTCAACGGCGTCAACGAGGCGATCAGCGCAGTGCAGCGGGAGGACGTGCGGACGTTCGGCGTTGCCATCGAGTCGGGGGAGTTCGAACCGGTCGACCTCGAGGCGATCGCCACCGAAGGTGGGGGGTTCTTCCTGCCGACCGCAGACCCCGAAGAGCTGTCCTCGATCTACGGCCAGATCCAGCGCGAGCTGAACCGGGCGATCGTGATCCGCTTCCGCAGCACCGTACAGGATCCCACCGCGGTGGAGTTCGGTGTCCGGTACGGCTCGCTCCAGGCGAGTACCCAGCAGAACGTGCCGGGTTTCGCAACCACCACCACGACCGTGGCCCCCACCACCACGATCTACCAGTTGGCGTCGGTGGAACCCCAGATCGTCACCTACGACCTGCCCCTCGAGCTCGATGCCATCCTGTTGCTGGCGACGCTCGGCATCGGGGGAGCGGTGGCGCTGATGGTGTTCATCCTCATCGGGAGCGGCAACGACTCGGCGTCTCGTTTCGGCAAGCGCCTCGCCGCCTATGGCCGGCGCGGCGGTCTGGCCGAGGAGAAGCGGTCGTTCCTCGAGCGGGTGCCGCTCCTCAACCGCTTCACCGCTGCCGCTGAGGAACAGGTCCGCAAACGCGGGTTGCTCGGCGCCGTCAACGCCACCCTGGAGCAGGCCAACCTGCCACTGTCGGCCGGTGAGGCGATCGCCGCCGGTATCGGGTTGTCCGCCGTGGGCGGACTGATCGCAGGCGTGCTCACTGCCAGCCCGCTGACGGCCCTGATGGTATTCACGGTGGCGACGCTGCTCGTCTTCGGGACCATCAACTACCTCGGATCGCGTGAGAAGAAGCGGTTCGAGAACCAGCTGCCCGACACCCTGACGTTGTTGTCGACCTCACTTCGGGCCGGATACTCGCTGTTGCAGGCGATCGAGGCGGTGGCCCAGGAGGCCCCCGACCCGACGGCTCGGGAGTTCGGCCGCGCCATCGCCGAGGCGCGGTTGGGGCGGCAGGTGACGGATGCGCTCGGCGGCATCACCACCCGCACCCAGTCGAAGGACTTCGAGTGGGCCGTGATGGCGATCGACATCCAACGTGAGGTCGGTGGCAACCTGGCCGAGGTGCTGCAGACGGTGGCCGACACCATGATGGCTCGGAACCGCCTGCGGGGCGAGATCATGGCCCTGACTGCGGAAGGACGAATCTCGGCGATCGTGCTCGGTGGACTCCCGTTCGCCATCGGCGGATTCCTCTTCGCCTCCAACCCCGACTACCTTCGCCCGCTGTTCGAGTCCCCCTCCGGGCTCATCGCCATCGGCGTCGGCCTCACGCTCATGGCCATGGGCATGCTCTGGCTCCGCAAGATCGTCAACATCGAGGTCTGAGTAACCATGGATCCCATCTTCGTCCCTGTTGCGCTCGTGTTCGGCGGAGTGCTGGTGATAGCCGCCTGGATCGGTTTGGCGGTCGTGCGGGTACAACGGACCACCACCGACCGGCTGGCCGTGTACGGCCGGGGGGTCAGTCGGGATGAGGCCCTCTCGAAACCGTTCGTGGAGCGCGCCTTCGCCCCGGTGGTGCTCGGGCTCGGCCGGTTGTTCAACCGCTTCACCCCGGCGGGCTACCTCGACAAGCTCCAGCAGAAACTGCTCTATGCCGGCAATCCCTCGGGCATGGATGCCTCCTCGCTGGTGGTCGTGAAGGTGGTGCTGCTGCTCACGGGTCTGGTGGCCGCCTACGCGCTGCGCAACTTCGGGGAAGGTCTCACCCGCCTGCTGGTGCTGGTGGGTCCGCCGGTCATGGGGTTCCTGCTTCCCGACGTGTGGCTGAATCGCCGCATCGAGGACCGACAGAACGCCATGCTGCGCGCCCTTCCCGACACACTCGACCTGCTGGTCATCTCGGTCGAAGCCGGCCTCGGTTTCGACTCCGCCCTGGCCAGAGTGGTGGCAACGGTCCCGGGGCCGCTCTCCGAGGAGTTCTTCCGGATACTGCAGGAGACACGGGTTGGTGTGAGCCGACGTGACGCCATGCGGCACCTGATGGATCGCACCGATCTGGACGAGTTGCGGTCGTTCCTGCTCGCCATGCTCCAGGCCGAGGCGTTCGGAGTCGCCATCGCCCGGGTGCTGCGGGTACAGGCCGACGAGATGCGTACGAAACGCCGGCAGCGGGCCCAGGAGAAGGCGTTCGCCGCTCCGGTGAAGATCGTCTTCCCACTGGTCTTCTGCATCTTCCCAGCACTCTTCATCGTGCTCCTAGGGCCTGCTGCGCTCAGCATCTCTCGGGCATTCGCGAGCTGATCGAGCTGTGGCGAACGCCCAGCGGCGCACCATCTCGCTGTGGGCTCTGGCCTATGCGATCGGACCAATGGTCGTCGCCATCGATAGCCGCGAGGCGATCGTCGACAACTCGTATCTCTGGCACATAACTGCCGGCCACATCCAGCGGGGCGAATCGAGCGTCATCGTGACCGACCCGTTCTCGTTCACAGCGCTGGGCGAGCCATGGCGCACACAGTCGTGGCTGGCGGACCTCCTCTACTCATGGCTCGATGAGGTGTTCGGGATCGCCTCGTCCCAATTCATCACGGCGGGTCTCGGCGCGATTCTTTTCGTGATCCTCGCCATGCTGATGCGCTCCTCTGCCAGGACGGGATTCGCCACGGCGATCGTCTCGGTGGCCGGGGTGATGGTGCTGCTGCCCTTCCTGCAACCGCGGCCGGTCATCTTCAGCTATGTCCTCTTCTCGCTGGTCGTGCTGGCCTGCCGGCGCCCGAAGCTCCTGTGGGCCGTGCCTTTGATCCTGTGGGTGTGGGCCTCGGTGCATGCTTCGTTCCCACTGGGGTTCGTCTATCTGGCCACGCACTGGTGGCAGACGCGGAGTCGGCGCCTGATCGAGGTCTCGATCGTCGGCGTCGTCGTCACCAGCTTGACGGCCCACGGGGTCATGATCTGGTCGGTCCTGGTGGACTTCACGAACAGCGGCGCCGCGCTGGACCGGATCGCAGAGTGGCGCCCTCCCGACCTGATCACCGTGCATCTCATTGCACTCACGGTGGCCCTGCTCGTCTCGTTCTTCCACCTGGGTCGCTCGTCCGACGGCACACGGGGGTTACTGGCGCTCACCGCCTGGACCCTGTTCGGCCTGTCGGCGACCAGGTCCGTGCCGATGCTGTGGATCGTCCTGGTGCCCATCATCTCGGAAGCCATCGAGTCCGGGCTGGCACGCCACGAGACCCGAACCCGGATTCCGGTGCGGGTCGCAGCGCTGGCGGGGATAGGGCTGGTGTTGTGGCCATATGCGCTGCCGAGAGCCGAACCCCTCGACCCCCGCCGGTTCCCGATCGAAGCAGCTGAACGACTCACCGACGAGCGGGTCTTCCACGATGACGTGACTGGGGGTTACCTGATCTACACCCAGTGGCCGGACCGGCTGGTCTACGTCGATGACCGGGCCGAGCTGTTCAAGGACCGGCTGGTGGACTTTGCCGACGCCAAGGTGGGCGCGTCCAACTGGCGGGAGATCCTCGACCGATCTGGTGCGACGCAGGCGCTGGTCCGCCAGTCCGATGCCCTCGCATCCTTGCTCCTGGAGGCAGAAGACTGGACCGTTGTCTACCGAGACGACGAGTTCATCCTCTTTGACGCCAAGGCCTGAGACCCTCGGCATCACGACCTTCCTCCGCTCGGCGTCGGCCGCCCTCGAATCATCCGGCACCCGCCACAACGCAAAGAGCCCGGTCCGTGAGGACCGGGCTCTTTCTCCAAGGTTCTGAGGTCGTTAGTTGACGGCGCTGGCGACTTGATTAGTCGTCGAGCTGTAACTGTTGAAGACCTCGTCGCCGAAGAGGTCGAGGGCTGCGATTGCCACCAAGGCGATCAGCGCAACCAAGAGAGCGTATTCGACCATGGAGGCCCCTCGCTCATCATGGTCGGCGTGAACAGCTTCGTGAGGCATCGCGCCCAGCCCTATCAGTTGCCGACGCCGGATGCGATCTCGCTGAAGGTCGTGCTGACCTCGTTACCGAGAGCGGTGACTGCAACAATCGCAATCACGGCAATCAGCGCGACCAGAAGGGCGTACTCCACCATGGAAGCACCCTTCTCCTCGTCCGACATCCAGTTGGTGACTTTCGTCCAGAGAGCAAGCATGTTGGACCTCCTGTAGATAAAGCGGCTTGCAGACACACAAGCTACCGATCGTGCCGTGCGCCGCCATGGGTCGCTCGCACTATTTGGCACAACGTCGCAAACTGTGCTATTTGGGTCGGGCGAATCCGAGCCGGATCGCCTCGATCGCCGCCTGGGTCCGGTCGCTCACCGAGAGCTTGGTGTAGATCGACGCCAGGTGGTTCTTGACGGTCTTCTGCGAGATGTACAAGCGATCGGCCAGATCCTCGGTCGACGACACCCCGGTCGCCAACAGGCTGAGGAGTTCGACCTCGCGATCGGTGAGACTGGCCGCCCCTGGGTCCACCACCGGGGAGGCGTGGGCGTTCAGCAGTTCGGATCGTTCCGGACCGGCGTGGGGGATGATGGCACCAGAAGCGGCGGCCCTGATGCCCGAGGCCAACTCGGAGAGCGGTGCCCCCTTCGAGAACACCCCGACCGCGCCGCACTCGATGGCCCGATCGAGTGTCTCGGGAGAGATGTGCATGGTGACGATCAGCCCGACGGTGTCGTCGTCGATGCCGGCCAGGGCGGCCAGACCGCCCCCACCGGGCATCTCCAAGTCGATCAGGGCGACGTCCACCGGTTCCACCCGGGTGATGGCGATGAGCGCCTCGGCGTCACCTGCGATGCCCACCACACGGAAGTCCGGTACGGCATGCAGTGCATCCCGCATACCCTCTGCGAACATCTGATGGTCGTCTCCGATTGCGACCCTGATCATGTCAGCTCCACTCGATCAGTACCCGGGTGCCGGTGGGGCCGCTCGTAAGATCGAGCGCCAACCCGGCATCCACCGCACGTTCTCTCATTCCCAGCACCCCAAAATGCCCCTTGGGGAGGTCGGAGGTGTCGAAACCGTGACCATCGTCCTCGATCACGAGTTTTCCCCGATCGAAGTCGATCCAGCCCGAGAGCCGAATGGTCTTCGCACCGGAGTGCAGTATGGCATTGCGGAGTGCCTCTCCGGTGATTCCCAGCACCGCTTCGTTGAGCGACGGCCGGACCGGTCGGCGCTCGTCCACCTCGAAGCTCACCTCGAGATCGGTGCCGGCCTCGGCCAACAGGCGATCGACCGCCACTTTCAACGTCGTGGCCTTTCCGGTACGGAGGTCGGAGACGGTGGCGCGAACCTCGTCGACCAGGTCGGTGACCCGGCTGCGCAGTTGTTCGATGTGCCCGGTGAGTTCGCTCTGCGAAGCGCTCTGCACAAGGGCCAGATCAAGCGCCAACCCGAGCGAGGCCAGGCTGGGGCCGATCTCGTCGTGAAGCTCGCGCGCCAAACGCACCCGCTCGGCCTTGACCGCATTGCCGGTGATGTTCTGGAGCAATCGGGCATTGGAGAAGGCCAGCGCCAGCGGCCGCAACGAGGTCTCGAGGCCCTCTATCTCGACGCGACTCAGTTCCCGGGTGGTCCTCACCGTCACGTGGCCCACCTCGGTGCCTCCGACTGCCAGGGGCACCACGCTTTCAACGCTCGGCTCCGGGGCCACGCCCTGCTTTGCCACCATGATGGGGCCCTGCTCTCCGTTGATGGCAGCGACGGCGGCGCTGTCCGGGTAGGAGGCGCACACCATCTCGAGGGCGGACCGGGCGATGGCCATCGGGCTGGTATCCGCCGATCCGGTGATGTCCGCCAGCCGCGCCAGCAGGGCGTGGGCGCCTTCCAGGCTCTGCAACCGCTGCTCGCTCTGCATGGAGGAACGTTCCAGGGCGGCCGAACGGCGTTGCACATCGAGCAGGAGGCGTCGAACCTGGGCGATGGTGGCGCCCACCGCCAGATACAGCGCCATATTTCCGACCGCCGGGAGCACTTCGCCCTCCTGGGCGAAGGTCACCACGGCCAGCAGCAACGCCGACAATCCGGCAGTACCCAACCCGACCCGGAAACCTCCATGGATGGCGGCGTACATGGTGGGGGTGACCGACAGGAGCAGGAATTGGCTGTTGACCGTCCCGGTGAGCGCCACCGCCACGATCGTGGTGGCCACTCCGAACAGGGTGATGCCTTCCAGCATGAGCGGCCTGCGAATGGCGGCGCGGGGGAGAACGGTGACCGCCAACACCCACAGCGCACCGGAGCCCGACCCGCCCAGGGCGGCGTTGATGTCGATCGCACCTATGAACAAGGATGTGAAGATTCCGACCACCAGCGCCACCCAGGTGGCGATCACCACGACGGTGGTGACGCGTTGTTCGGCTGGAACGTCGACCGCAAGCATTCGGAGAGGCTACCTTGGTGACCGTGCAGATACATGCCGACACGTGGACGTTGACCGGAGCGATCGGGACGGGGAAGTCCACAGTCGGCTCTCTTCTCGCCGCCAGGGGCGCAAGAGTCATCGATGCCGACCGGATCGGACACGGCGTGATCGACCCGTCGGGTCCGGCCTTTCCGCTGGTGGCGGAACGCTGGCCCGAGGTGGTCGTCGACGACAAGATCGATCGGCGTCTACTCGGTTCGATCGTGTTCTCCGACGCCGCCCAACTCGCCGAGCTGGAAGCGATCACTCACCCCCTGATCGTTGCCCGCCTGGCCGAACTCGTGGACGCCTCCACATCGCCGGTGGCGGTGGTCGAGGTGTCGGTGCCGCACCTGCCGATCGATGCTCGGTGGGGGCGGATCGTGGTGGTCGCCTCCGAGGCGATTCGGCGTGAGCGGCTGCTGGAGCGCGGCCTGACTCCCGACGAGTTGGAGCAGCGCATCGCCGCCCAGCCGCCGGCACCGGACTGGGTGAGACCGGGCGACGTGGTCATCGACAACGACGGCGATCTCGAACAGCTCGAGGCCCACGTCGACGCCGTGTGGATGCGACTCCAAACCGGCGACTGAGCGTCCGGCGGGGAGCGAGGAGCCAGGAGCCGGAAGCCAGCCCCCTCGACGCCAACTGTCGGCTCGAGTTAGCATCGAACATCGGTTCGATCGGTTGGTACACTGACGCCCGATGTCCGAGTTCCGTCTGCACTCCGAGTTCTCCCCGGCCGGCGACCAGCCGAAAGCGATCGAAGAGCTCTCCGCCGGCGTGGTGGCAGGGGAGCGCTTCCAGACGCTGCTCGGCATCACCGGTTCCGGCAAATCGGCCACCATCGCCTGGACGATCGACCACGTGCAGCGCCCGACGCTGATCCTGGCGCCGAACAAAGCACTCGCAGCCCAACTCGCCAACGAGTACCGCCAGTTCTTCCCCGAGAACCGGGTCGAATACTTCGTCTCCTACTACGACTACTACCAGCCCGAGGCCTACCTCCCACAGACCGACACCTACATCGAGAAGGACGCCACGGTCAACGACGAGATCGACCGGTTGAGACACGCCGCCACCTCGGCGCTGCTCACCCGCCGGGACGTGATCATCGTCGCCTCGGTCTCGTGCATCTACGGCCTGGGGTCGCCCGAGCAGTACGAAGGTCAGCTGCTGCGTCTCGTGCAGGGTGTGGAGTATCCGATGCAGGCGGCGGTCCGTCGCCTGGTGGACATCCAGTACGAGCGCAACGAGATCAACCTGGTGCGGGGCAAGTTCCGGGTGAAGGGCGACACGCTCGAGGTGTTTCCCTCCTACGAGGAGACCATCTCGCGGGTCGAGTTCTTCGGCGACGAGGTCGACCGCATCCTCCGCATGGACCCCGTGACCGGTGAGGTGATCGAGGAACTGCGGGAGCTGTACATCTTCCCGGCCAGCCACTACGTCACAGAGCGGGAACGGATGGAGAAGGCGATTGGCTCGATCGAGGTCGAGCTCGAAGAACGTCTTGCCGAACTGGAGCGCAGGGACAAGCTGCTGGAGGCCCAACGCCTCCGAATGCGCACCGCCTACGACTTGGAGATGCTCCGCGAGGTTGGGTTCTGCTCGGGGATCGAAAACTACTCACGTCATCTCGACGGTCGCTCACCAGGAGAGGCCCCCTACACCCTGCTCGATTACTTCCCCGACGATTTCCTGATGGTGCTCGACGAGTCCCACGTCACGGTTCCCCAGATCGGTGGCCAGTACGAGGGCGACCGCAGCCGGAAGGAGATGCTGGTCGAGCACGGCTTCCGTCTTCCTTCGGCGATGGACAACCGACCGCTGCGTTTCGACGAGTGGCTCGACCGTTCCAAGCAGATCATCTTCCTCTCGGCGACGCCCGGCCCCTTCGAACGCGAGCACTCCAAGAAGGTGGTCGAGCAGATCGTGCGCCCGACCGGGCTGATCGACCCCGAGGTGATGGTCCGCCCGACCAAACGCCAGATCGACGACCTCCTCGGTGAGATCCGGGAACGGGCCGTCAACGATCAGCGCATCCTCGTCACCACCCTCACCAAGAAGATGGCCGAGGACCTCACCGACTACTTCCTGGAGATGGGCGTGCGGGCTCGTTACCTCCACAGCGAGATCGACACCCTGGAACGGATCGCCCTCCTGCGCGACCTGAGACTGGGTGAGTACGACGTCCTGGTTGGTATCAACCTGCTGCGAGAAGGGCTCGACCTGCCCGAGGTGTCATTGGTGGCGATCCTCGACGCCGACAAGGAGGGCTTCCTCCGATCGGAGACGTCGCTCATCCAGATCATCGGCCGGGCAGCCAGGAACGTCGACGGTCAGGTGATCATGTACGCCGACAAGGTCACCGACTCCATGCAGCGGGCGATCAACGAGACCAACCGCAGGCGGCGCCTGCAGCGGGTGTACAACGAGGAACACGGCATCGACCCGCAGACGATCCGCAAACAGGTATCGGACATCCTCGAACTCGTTCAGTCGAACACCAACCGCTCGGATCGGCGGGCGGGTGATGCGCATCGCAAGCCTCTCGACATCGCCGGCGAGGACATGACACGCCTTGTCCTCTCGCTCGAAGAGGAGATGCACGAAGCCGCCAAAGAGCTCAGGTTCGAGTACGCCGCCCGCTTGCGCGACGAAATCAACGAGCTGAAACGGGAGCTACGCCACGTATCCGAAGCCCGCTGAGAGGGCAGCCCGTCACTCCGCGGCGGACGCTCCGGTCTGCACGGCGCCGTGGTGTCCCGGGCTGTCTCCGGTATCGGTCTCGGCGGACAGAGCCAGGGCGGCGGCTGCGACCACCAGGAAGTAGTAGTTGAGGAACGCCTGCTTGCTCAGCAGCACGAAGGACATCATCACGAAGGCCACCGCCGCGGCCAGCCCGGCCGGCGAAGGCGGGCATCTCCGGATCACAAGCGCCACGCTCCCGACCGCCACCACGACCGGGGCGATGAGGGTGATGAGGCGCGGAAGCTCTCCGAAGGTCTGCGAGAACCACACGAGCACTGACAGGGAGTCGACCCGCAGGGGCTGCACGAACTGCCAGGTGATCACAGACCGCACGAACGCCGGCACGTCCCAGAGTGCGAAGCCGATCGAGATCAAGAACCACGGCATCGCACCGATCACCAGCCGCCGAACCCGATCCCGCACCGGAGCGGGGTCCGGGTCCACCACCAGCGACCAAAGCGGGACGAACAGCACTCCATACTGCTTCATGAAGAGGAAGAGCCCGAAGACGAAGTGGGTCATCGCGCTCCGCCGGCGGTACGCCAGGATCACGCCGGCGAGCGCCGCGGCGACGAATGCCTCCGTCCAACCGCCCAGGGTCATGAAGACCGATCCCGGCAGCGTGAGAAACAGGGCTGCACCGATCCGCGATCGGTGGCCATTTCGGCCCACCGCCAGCATCAACACTGCCGTGAGGGCGATCGCCGCCCGGTGGCCGATCCGCACGTCCCCGAGGATCTGGCCGGGTACAGCAGCCAGCAGGCTCACGGGCGGATACGGGAAGC
>JBHJOH010000224.1:0-7741 GCA_050329955.1 Acidimicrobiia bacterium
GGTCGAGCCCGAGCGCCAGGTCGTCGCCCCACCGCCTGAACTGAAGTCGGTCGGCTTCGGGAATGCCGAACATCTCGGAGATCACCGCGAGCGGCAGGGGCGCCGACCATTGCTCGACCAGGTCGATGGGCTGGCCGATCGGAAAGGCATCAACCAGGTCGTGGGCGATGTGTTCTGTTGCCTGGCGCCAGCCCTCGATGGCGCGGGGCGTGAAGGCCGGCTGGATGAGCCGACGGATCCTGGTGTGGGCCGCAGCATCGATCGAGGTGAGCGATCTGGACAGCGGATCGACCGATCCCGCGGGGATCGCAGGCAGGGTGAGGAGACGGGCGAGGCTGCCGACCACGGGTGGCGCCGACACCACGCCCGACGACTTGAGGATGAGGCTCGACACATCGTGGCGGGAGGTCAACCACAGGCCGAGTCGGCTCCGGACCAGCGGTGCCGAGCGGATATCGTCGCCGAGTCGGATCAGGTCATCCTCGCTCTCGAGAAGTCCCAAGGGGTCGTTCAGCAGCGAAGCAGCCGTTAAGGCGAGGTTGGCGCTTCCGATGGCCAGGTTGGCGCGGATTCGCTCGGTTGCGGTGAGCATGCGGCCTCCAATGTTGGTCGTGTGACCAACATTGTGGCGTAGCGCATGAAGTTAGTCAAGTGACTAAGTCTCTCTGCTCGTTCTCGGGAGCCAGGACACCGCTGAGCGGTGTTCTGAACCCTGGGTTCACGTCTTGGTGGGTGCCAGGTCGATGGTCAGGGCGTGGGTGTCGGAGCCGGAGGTGCCCCAGTGGGCCCAGGCGACCAGGCCGCCCCCGTCGATTCCGGGGCGGAGGAACACGGCGCACGGGATGAGCGACGTCAGCACGACCTGATTGGCGCCGTCGGTGATGCGGAACTTGTGGCCGGTGAGGGCGCGCGGCCCGGTCACCCCGGTCCAGGCGGAACCATCGACGCGCACCTCGATCGAGCTACCGAAGGCGAGTTTCATCTCCGGTCCGATCTGTCCCGGGCTGGCTTCATCCAACCGGTAGGTGACGTCGAGGCGGGCGGTGCTCACCGCCATCTCGACGGTGACGGTGCCGTCTCCGAGGGCCCCGCTCAGCTCCAGCTCCGCCTTGCCGCCCTTGACCTCGCTGGCCCGCATCACGGTCAGCTCGATGGGAGTCGCCTCCAGGTCCTCGCCGTCGTCGGTGAACCGGCACAGGGTCCAGCCGGGCTCGCCGGGTACCGAAGATGCCGGCCACACCGGGTCCTTCAGATCGAGGGTCGGTACCGCCGCCGAGCGGTGGGGCGCCACCACCATCGACAGTGAGGCCAGCTCGAGGTGCACTTCCTCCGCACCGTCGGCGTCCCAGTCCAGTCGTGACACCCGAAGCCAGTCGTCGCCGCGGCGGCGTTCTGCGTCGATGGCAGCCCGGGCAGCCACGATCGCCCGATGGGCGGGCTCCACCGGGCCGCCCGAGAAGGGAGTGGCGCGCTCGGCTTCCAATACGGCCAGCTCGGCCTGGGCGCCGAGGCGTTCCGGTACCCGGGTGACCAGTCGCACCAACTTGCGATGGAGGATGAAGCGGTCGGGATCGGATCCGAGTCGAGCCTCCCAGTCGTCGATCAGCGGGCGCCGTCTGCCGCTGGGCCGGTGTTCGGCGAGGAAGCGGGTGACGGTGGTGAGGTCGCACCCCGGAGTTGCGGCCAGGCGGCGGGCGGTCGCTCCGAGCTCGGCGAAGGGGACGTCGAGCGCCACCGCCTCGTCGGCGGCGAGGTCGAACTCGGAGAGCCGTTCGGGCGTGGTGACGGGGATCACGGGCAGCACGGCATCCAGATGGGCCACCACCCCGCATCGGGGCACGTCGAGCTGGTCGGCCGCAAGCAGCAGCGCCTCGACCCCGGCGGCGGCGAACACGAGTGGGAGTCTGGTCGTCCAGGGCCCGGTCACCCACAGCGGTCCGGGCGTGACGCCCAACCCGGCCAGGGCGGTGGCCTCGCGTTCGAGTTGCCGGGCGATCTCGGAATCGGGGAGCAGCGGGAACCATGGCTCCGAGTACCCGGTCCGCACCCAGTCGACCGAATCGGCTGCGATGTCGGGGGCGTCCGGGCGGGGATGGCTCAGCGACAGAGCCAGCGGCACCTGTTCGTCGGCCACGACGGCTTCGAGGGGAACCCGTCCGAGCAGGATCACATGCATGACCCGACGCTACTTCTTCCTCTTTGTCCCGGCCCAGATCAACAGGACGGGAATCACAACCCAGGCGGTTCGGGGGCGGAACACCAGCACCAGTCCGGCGACGGCGATGATGGCGACGTTGCGGAGCGAACGTTGGGTGATCTCGGGCCACGCCAACCACGTCGCCCCCGACAGGAACGCGATCCGCAGGGCGACGCCGGTCGCCACGTCGGACTGGAAGCCCCAATAGGCCGCCGCCGACCCGAGCAGGAACAGCACGGTGGTGACGGCGAGCGCCGGACGGGTGGTGGCAGGCATGCCGACACGGTACCCGGGTGGACCTACACTTCCCGGCCTGATGCCCATCGATATCGACATCGCCCACGTGGCCCGTCTCGCCCGCCTGGCACTGGGGGAGGAGGAGCTGGAGCAGTACCGTCGTCAGCTCGGCGTGATCCTCGACCACGCCGCCAAGGTGCACAGCCTCGACACCTCCGGCGTGACCCCCACCGCCCACCCGCTCGGGTTCGTCAACGCCTTCCGCCCCGACCGTGTGGAGCCATCGCTCGACCGCCAAGAGGTGCTGGCCCAGGCCCCTGAGTCCCGTGACGGATGCTTCGTCGTCCCGCCGGCGATGGAGGGCTCATGACCAACCCCGCCGACATGACGATCAGCGAAGCCGGAGTGGCACTGCGATCGGGTGAGGTGACCGCCGTCGACCTGGCCGAGGCGGTGATCGAACGGGCGTCGATGACCGAGGCAGACGTCCACGCCTACCTCACCCTCGACCAGGATGGTGCCAGGGTCGCAGCTGCTGCCGCCCACGCCCGCTTCGCCGCCGGCCAGCCGCTCGGGCCGCTGGATGGCATCCCGCTCGCGGTCAAGGACAACATGTGTACTCGCGGGGTCGAGACCACCGCCTCCTCGAAGATCCTCTCCGGCTACCGCCCGCCCTACGACGCCACGGTGGTGGCGCGTCTCAAGGCCGCCGGGGCGGTGTTGACCGGCAAGACCAATCTCGATGAGTTCGCCATGGGTTCGTCGACCGAGAACTCGGCGTACGGGCCCACCACCAATCCATGGGACCCGACCCGAGTACCCGGCGGTTCGTCGGGTGGTTCGGCGGCGGTGGTGGCAGCAGGCTCGGCTCTCGGGTCGCTCGGCTCGGACACCGGTGGGTCGATCCGCCAGCCAGCCGCCCTGTGCGGGGTGGTGGGGATGAAGCCCACCTACGGGCTGGTGAGCCGTTTCGGGCTGATCGCCTTCGCCTCGTCGCTCGACCAGATTGGACCGTTCACCCGGACCGTCGCCGACTCTGCCCTGCTGCTCGATGCCATCGCCGGTCACGATCCCAAGGACGCCACGTCGTACCGACTCGACTACCCGCGTTGTTCGGCCGACCTGGCGAGCGGGGTGGCCGGGCTGCGGGTGGGAGTGGTGCGGGAGTTCTCCGGTGAGGGCTACGACCCCGATGTGGCGTCGGCGTGCTCCGCCATGGTCGACCGACTTGCCGCCTCCGGCGCCGAGGTGATGGAGGTGTCGCTTCCCACCGTGGACGTGACGCTGTCGGCGTACTACCTGATCGCCCCGGCCGAGTGCTCGGCCAACCTGGCCCGCTTCGACGGTATCCGCTACGGGCTGCGGGTTCCCGGTGCCACCACCGAGGAGATGATGGCCCGGACCCGAGCCGAGGGCTTCGGCCCCGAGGTCACCCGTCGGATCCTGCTCGGTACCTACGCCCTGTCCGCCGGCTATTACGACGCCTTCTACGGAAAAGCCCTCGACGTCCGTGCCCTGCTGCAGGCCGAGTTCGCCGCCGCCTATGAGCAGGTGGACGTTCTCGTCTCGCCCACCAGCCCCACCACCGCCTTCAAGATCGGTGACAAGGCCCAGGACCCACTGGCGATGTACCTGTGCGACGTCTGCACGATTCCGTCCAACCTGGCGGGCCATCCGGCGATATCGGTGCCGATCGGGCTGGACTCGGCCGGTCTGCCCATCGGGTTCCAGGTGATGGCCCCGGCGCTCGGCGAGCAGATGATGTTCCGGGTGGCGGCGGAGGTGGAACGGCTGGCGGGCTTCACCGCCCGCCCGGCGATGGTGGAGGCATTGGCATGAGCGGCGGAATCCCCGACGGGTGGGAGGCGGTCATCGGCATCGAGGTTCATGTCGAGCTGCTCACCGAATCCAAGATGTTCTGCAGCTGCAAGGCGGGGTTCGGCGACGAACCCAACGTCAACATCTGTCCGACCTGTCTGGGCCTGCCCGGCGCCCTGCCGGTGCCCAACCAGACCGCCATCGACTGGATCGCCCGGATCGGGATGGCGTTGAACTGTGAGATATCCGAGACGTCGATCTTCCATCGCAAGAACTACTTCTACGCCGACCTCCCCAAGAACTACCAGATCAGCCAGTTCGACATCCCCGTCTGTCACGACGGCTGGCTCGACGTGCCGGTCGATGGAGAGAGCGTCCGCATCGGCATCGAACGGGCCCACCAGGAGGAGGACACCGGCAAGTCGCTTCACATGGGAGGCGGGGGCCGCATCCATTCGGCCACCGAGACGCTGCTCGACTTCAACCGGGCGGGCGTCCCTCTGGTGGAGATCGTGTCCAAACCCGACATCCGCACCGCCGCCCAGTCCCGCGCCTACGCCCAGGAACTGCGCAACGTCATCCTCGAGCTCGACGTGTCCGACGCCAAGCTGGAGGAGGGCTCGATGCGCTTCGACGCCAACATCTCGATCCGGCCGGTCGGGCAGGCCGAGCTCGGAACCAAGGTCGAGATCAAGAACATGAACTCGTTCCGGTCCCTGGAACGTGCCGTGGCCTACGAGATCATCCGCCAGGTCGACGAGATGACGTCGGGTGGGACGATCATCCAGGAGACGCGGCACTGGGACGAGGAAGCCGGCGTCACCCACGGGATGCGCACCAAGGAAGGCTCCTCGGACTACCGCTACTTCACCGAGCCCGATCTGGTACCGATGGTGATCGACGCCGAATGGCAGGCCCGCGTCAGGGCGACCATCCCCGAGTTGCCGGCCGCGCGCCGCGCCCGCTACATCTCCGCCGGGATCGAGCCCAACCAGGCCGGCATCCTCGCCGGAGCCGAAGGCGCCATCCGCACTCTGTACGACGAAGCGGTGGCAGCCGGAGCCGATCCCAAGGCGGCCTGCATCTGGGCGACCGGGGAGGTCACCGCCTGGATCCGTCGGGAGGAACGACCGCTGGCGGACACCCCGATGACGGGACCCGTGCTCGCCGAGTTGACCGCCATGATCGCCGATGGCCAGATCTCGTCGTCGGCCGGCAAGGACGTGCTCGACGGGGTCATGCGGGGCGAAGGTGGACCGCGCACCGTCGCCGAAGCACGTGACCTGCTCCAGATCTCCGACACCGGGGCGATCGAAGCCGCCGTCGATCAGGTGCTCGCCGCCAATCCCGACGCCGTTGAGCGGTACCGGGGCGGAGAGCAGAAGGTGGTCGGTTTCCTCGTCGGCCAGGTGATGCGGGCCACCCAGGGCAAGGCCGAGCCAAGACTGGTCAACGGTCTCATCATGGAGAAACTGTCCTGAGTCCCCTCGATTTCGACGGCGTGATCTTCGACTGCGATGGGGTACTCGCCGACTCCGAACCATCGTCGGTGAGCGCATGGACCTCGGCCATCGCCGGGTTCGGCTTGGAGGTGAGCGCCCACGAGGTGGAGTCGTTCATCGGTCTGACCGAGCGCGATCTGGCGCTCCACTACGCCCCGCTGGTGGGTACATCGGTGCAGGCCATGGAGGACGCGGCCCGTCTGGCGTTCCTGGGGCTGGTCGGCGGCCTGGCGGGGTTCGCCGACGGTGCCCGTCTGGTGGCGGAAGTCGAGCTGGCGGGTCGCCCCTTCGGGGTGGGCTCCAACAGCCCCCGGTGGCGACTCAACGCCGTTCTGGGTGGGATCGGGCTCGAATCGCGGTTGGCGGTGTCGGTGGCCGGCGACGAGGTGCCCAGTCCCAAGCCGGCGCCGGACGTCTACCTAGAGGTGGCGCGCCGACTTGGTGTCGCCCCGGAGGGTTGCGTGGTGATCGAGGACACGCCGACCGGTCTCCGGGCAGCCAGGGCAGCCGGATGCGCCACCATCGCCGTGTACCGGGGAGCGGTGGAACGCGACCTGCTCGCAGACGCAGACCGCATCGTCGACTCGCTCGACGAGCTGATCGACGGTTCGGCGTGAGCGTCGTAGGCTGACGTCATGCCCGTTGATACGCTGCTCCTCATCCTCCTGATTGCCTGCGTCTGGGTCGTACCCCTTCTGCTGCTCGGGCTCCTCTTCGTGAGGGGCAGCCGTCGCGCCAGAGCCTTGGACACCGACCCCGGCTCGTGACCGGCCTCGCCCTGGTTCTGGCCGCACTCGGAGCTGCAGTTGGCGTCTACCTCGCTCGTTCGACCCGACTCCAGGCCGGACCAGCCATGGTTGCGGCCCTGCTCGGGATGGCGGCTGCGGTCGGTACCCGCTGGGCGGTGCCGATGTCACTCGCGTCCTTCGTGGTCGCCATCGGGTTCGTGATGGGGGCCGTGGCCTGGCATTGGCGCAGACAGCCCCCCGCCGCCCACCGGGTGGCGGACCACTTCGACCGCGGATCGATGGTCTTGGTCGCCGGAGCCGAACTGGCCTCCGCCTGGCCGCTGATAGTGGCGGCGGCGTTGGCGGCGGTCGCGGTGGTCATCGCCCTCGCCGCCCCGGGAATGGCAGTGCCGTTGGTCGGGATCGCCCTTGCTGCCATCCCGGTGGTCCCGATGCTCCGCCCGTCGCCCACATCGGACAACACCTCCGGGGTGGTCGTGCCGTCCGATCCGGTCACCGTCATCGAGGATTGTTCGGTGGATCGCCGGGTGGCCCGGGTCCTGGCGAACCGGTCGGGGAGCAGGGCCGTGGCCTGCCACCCGCCTCATCTGTTCCGGGGACTCGGCGGTTGGAACCTCGGGCTCGGCCTCGATGCAGAGCAGGCGGCCTGGGCCGGTCAGCTCGCCCGGATGCTGGGGTTGGCGGGCGTGCTCGCCGAACCGGCCCCGCTGCTCGACGCCCGCCAGGCGAAGATGCTGACGGTGTGCAGGGCGGTGGCGACCGGTGGTGACCCGGTGATCCTCGACGAGCCGGCCGCCGGGCTCGATCCCGCCGACGTGCGCGATCTCGCCCGGGTGGTCAGGGTGGGCATCGGCGAACGCCGTCTCATCGTGGTCACGTCCGACCCGGGCGGCCACCGATCGTTCGTCTCACGTGCACAGACACGTTCGTGAACCTCGACTAGCCTCGCGCCCCGATGGAACGACTCACCAAGATCGTGGCGACGTTGGGTCCGGCCGTGGCATCTCCGGAGATGATCCGCAAGCTCATCCGGGCAGGTATGGACGTCGCCCGGCTCAACTTCAGCCATGGCGACCACGATCTGCACCGCAACTTCGCCACCTGGGTGAGAGAAGAAGCGGCCGCCGAGAACCGGGTGGTTGCTGTGCTCCAGGACATCCAGGGTCCCAAGCTTCGGGTGGGCTACTTCCCGGAAGGCCGTATCCACCTGGGTAACGACGAGACCATCGTGCTGCGCC
>JBHJOH010000225.1:0-3807 GCA_050329955.1 Acidimicrobiia bacterium
GGACGTGTCCTGATCGACATGCGCTCCACCGAGGAGTACACCGGGCAGCGGGTTTCGCCCACCAGCTCCCCCTTCGACCACGGCGCCGAACGCAGCGGCAGGATTCCCGGCTCGCGGCACCTGTACTACGAGGACCTGCTCGACGAGGCCGGACGGTTCCTCGACCCGGCCGGGGTCGAGGCGAAGCTGCAGTCGATCGGTGCCGACGAGGGCGTGGACACGGTGGCCTATTGCCGCCTCTCGCACCGGGACACACTCGGTTGGTTCGCCGCCACCCATCTCGCCAACCGTTCCGATGTGCGTGTCTATGACGGCTCGTGGACGGAGTGGGGCTCGATGGTGGGAATGCCCGTCGAGCGCTGACGTCCGTCGTCAGAAATCCTGACTTGCCTGTTGACCGGGGCGTTCTGCAGTTTATAGGATCCGCCATTCCAGCAATCGTTTGCATAACTCCTCGGAGCTGTTGCAACGAGCGCTGCGTTATTGGCAATTCCAGGGAGGATACGGAATGAGGACACGAAGAGGGCTGTCCGTGCTGCTGGTGCTGGCAATGATGCTGGCTGCCTGCACGGGCGCAGCCGACGAAACCGACACAGACGACACAGGGACCACCCAGGCCGGTGGAAGCACCGACGAAACAACCGGCGACGACGCCGCTCCGGTAGGCGATGAGGGCGTGTTCGTTCACGCCGGCGACGATGAGCCGCTTTCGCTCGATCCCGCCCAGGTCGAGGCCGGGGAGTACGGCGAAGCCGTCATCCTCCAGGTCTACGACCGGCTGGTGGAGTTCACCCCCGACGGTCCCGAACTGGCACCGGGTCTGGCCGCGGAAGTGCCGACCGACGACAACGGTGGCATCTCGGCGGACGGGCTCATCTACACGTTCACGCTCCGTGAGGGTGTGAGCTTCCACGACGGCAGCCCGTTGACCTCGGACGACGTGTTGTTCTCGTGGCAACGGGCCATGACCATGGACCTCCCCGAAGGTACCGCCCGCGTTCTCACCGACAACGTCGCCTCGATGGAGGCACCCGACGACGCCACCTTCGTGGTGACCCTGCAGGCCCCCAACGCCGCCTTCCTCAACTCGATCGTCACCGCATCGGTGGCCTCGGTGGTGAGCCGTGAAGTGGTGGAGGCCAACGGAGGCGTCGAGGCGGGAACTCCCAACGAGTTCATGGCCACCACCCCGATCGGCACCGGACCCTTCGAGTTCGTGCAGTGGAACCGCGACGAGAACCTCATCTTCGAGAAGAACGAGGACTACTACGGCCAGGTGCCGGCGCTCGACCTGCGAATCGAGATCGTCCAGGATCCCGACGTTCGGGTGCTCGGCCTCCGTGCCGGCGAGTACGACATGATCGAGACCGATCCGTCGTTCCTCGGTGACCTGGAAGGCGCCGAAGGTGTGGTCATCTACAGCGAGGGCCTCTTGCTCGAGCCGATCCACATCGGGCTCAACCTCAATGTCGATGAGGCCTTGCTGCCCCCGGAGGACACCATCCCAGCCGACTTCTTCCACGACCCTCGCGTACGTCAGGCATTCAACTATGTCTTCGACTACGAGGCGTTCCTGAACGGCGCCCTGGGTGGGTTCGGCGACCTCAACCCCCATTACATCCCGCAGGGCATCTTCGGCTACGACCCCGAGGCCCCGGTGTACACCCAGGACCTGGCCAAGGCCGAGGAGCTGTTCCGGGAGACCGGATGGTGGGACGAGGGCTTCGTGGTCACGGTGGTGACCGAAGGTGCCAACCTGTTCGAGATCGCCGCACTGGTTCTCAAGGACTCCATCGAAGGGCTGAACCCGAACATGCAGGTCCGGGTGGCCGCCGTCGCCGAGGCCCAGTTCGACGAGGCCCATGCCTCGGATCCGATGCCCTACGCCATGTGGGTGAAGAACGCCGACCCGTTCGCCGATCCCGAGGCGTACATGCGTGCCTATGCCCATCCCGACGGCGAGTGGGGACAGACCCACGGCTTCCGCAACGGGTATCAGAACGCCGACCAGATCGGGCAGCTGATCGACGCTGCCGCTCAGGAGGTCGACGAGCCGACCCGGGCCGGCCAGTACGCCGAATTGCAGCGGCTGCTGTTCGATGATCCCATGTGGATCATCGCAGCTCAGGAGGGTGTTGCAGTGGCGCACCGCGATCATGTACAGGGGTTCGTGCACAACCCGCTGTGGCCGCGGCCCAACGTCCGCTGGAACTACTTCGACAAGTAGATGACAATTGCGTCCGGGCCGGGGCAAGCCCCGGCCCGGACGCCTGACCAGGAACGAGTCCATGCAGATACGTGACTACCTCATCCGACGCTTGATGATCCTCCCGATCCTGCTGATCGGGACGTCGATCATCGTGTTCGCCCTCACCCGGGTGGGTGGGTCACCTGTCGGCATCTACCTCTCCCATGAGATGACGGCAGAGGAGGTCGCCGAGATCGAGGAACGCTTCGGCCTCGACGAGCCGCTGCCCCTGCAGTACTTCTACTGGATCTCCGGCGTCGTGCAGGGCGACCTCGGATGGTCCGGCATCTCGGTGGCCCCGATCAGCGAGGTCATGCCCCAGAAGATCATGGCCACCCTCGAGCTCTCGATCGCCGCCGCCATCGTGGCGGTCACCATGGGGATCGGCCTGGGCACCTTCGCCGGAGCCCGTCGCAACCGACTCCCCGACCATCTCACACGAGTGTTCTCGATCAGCGGGTCCAGCATGCCGACCTTCTGGTTCGCCATCCTTCTGCTCATCGTGTTCTGGGTGTACCTGGGCTGGTTCCCGGTGGGCCGCAGTACCCCGGCCATCTACCAGTCGATCGCCCACCCGACCGGGATGTACACACTGGATGCTCTGCTGGCGGGCAACGTCAAGGCATTCTTCGACGCACTCTGGCACCTGGTGCTCCCCGCCATCGCCCTCGGCTACGGCGCCACCGCCATCATCGCCCGAATGATGCGCTCCTCGCTGGTGGAAGAACTGCAGGAGGACTACGTCGATGCCGCCCGGGCCAAGGGTCTCGCCGAGCGGCTGGTGCTGCGCCGCCACGCCCGGCGCAACGCCCTCATCCCCACCGTCACCGTCATCGGCCTCAGCTTCGGGTTCCTGCTGCAAGGCTCGGTGGTGGTCGAGATCATCTTCCAGTGGCCGGGCATCGGCCGTTGGATGGCCGACTCGGTCCTCCGAGGCGACCAGGCAACGATCATGGCGTATGTGCTGTTCACCAGCGTGCTGTTCCTGGTCGTCAATCTGGTCGTCGATGTCATCTACGCCTACCTCGACCGTCGAGTCACCCTGGGAGCCTGAGCATGGTTGACGTATCCCGTAGAACCCCAGCCCTCACCCCGGCGCCCATCCATTCGGCGTTCCGAGTCAGGGTGCGCCGAACCCGCGAACTCACCGCCAGCGTCCTGTCGAACCCGACCACCGTGCTGGGACTCGTCATGATCGTCGGCATGCTGGCGATGGCATTGCTCGCACCATGGATCACAGAGCCCAACCAGCCCGACCCTTACCAGATGCCCCGCGACTGGAGCGCCCTCAACGAACCTCCCGGCACACCCGGGCACCCGCTCGGCACCACCAGTACCGGCGGTGACATCCTCTACGGCATCATCTGGGGCGCTCGTACCTCGCTCCGGCTGTCACTGATCGTGGTGGGCATCACGGTCACCGTGGGCGTCATCGTTGGCAGCATCGCCGGATTCCGTGGCGGCAAGATCGACGAGTTCCTGATGAGGATCGTCGACGTGCTGCTCTCGATCCCCGAGCTGATCTTTGCGCTCGCCATCGCCGCCGTGCTCGGCCCATC
>JBHJOH010000226.1:0-6666 GCA_050329955.1 Acidimicrobiia bacterium
GCCATTGCGGTCGGGTGCGCCTACGAATGGGACAGCCACGCGCCGCTCGCCCGCAAGGCGGGAGTCAGGCCCGAGTTGATGGACTTCCTCGAGAAGGGCAACTCGGTGGTTTTGACAGATGCCGAGGCCACGCTCATGGACTTCGTCAACGAACTGAGCGGCACCGCCACCGTGTCGGATGTGACCTTCGCCCGGGCCAAGGATCTGCTCGGCGAAGGCGGGGTGGTGGAGCTGGCCGCCACCGTCGGGTACTACACGATGCTCGGGTTCATCATGGGCGCCTGCGACGCCTGTTGACGGACGACCGGCAAGCTGGCCGCGGCACTTCCAGCCGCGGTGCTTGCTGCTGTGGTCGATTCCCCGTGGTCGATGCCAAGGGGGGTCGATGCCATGGGGGGCCGATACCATCGGGGGACCATGAAAGTATCGCTCGTCGTGCTGATGATCGTGCTCGCCGCCTGCACCTCGGCTCCCGGGGTGGTTGCGTCAGTCGAAGGTGTCGACCTGTCGGCCGAGGAGCTGAGCGCCCTCAACGCCGCCGGCCCCTCGACTGAGATCGAAGAACGGGCGTCCAGTCTCTACCTGCTGGTGCTCCATCGGCTGCTCACGGCGGGTGCGCAGGCCGAATTCGAGTACGCCGTCCCCGAGGCCGAGCTCACCGAAGCGTTCGACAATCGGACCCGCGGGCTGGGCGAGGACATCGATGCGGTGCTCGACGAGCGCGGCGTGACCCGTGATCGCATCATGTTGGAGGCCGAGCTCGACGTCATCCGTGGCGAGCTGGAGGGGCGGCTGGTCCGCACCGAGGGCCACGGGTTCGACTTCGACGAGGCCTTTCGGGGATTTCTTTCGGTGAACTCGCGGGCGTGCATGGTGGTGTTGAACCTGGCCGACGCCGGGCTGGTGCCCGACATCCAGGCGCGGGTCGACGCCGGCGAAGACCTCGACGCCATCTTCGAGGCCTACCCCGACCGCACCGCCCGCCTCGACATGGGGTGTGCGTCCCCCATCGATCACGGCCCGGCGTTGGCGCCGGTGGCGCTGGATGGCGAGGTCGGGGTGTCCTACGCCCGACCGGCGGGAGACGGCGCCATCTTCGTGGCCAAGGTCACAGAGCGCGACGCCCCGACGGCCGATGCGGTGCGGGAGGAGGTCCTGATCTACGGGGTGGAGAGTCAGGGACCGCAGCTGTTCAACGCCTGGGCGGCCGACATTCTCATGGCTGCCGAGGTCGACGTGGCGGACGAGATCGGAACCTGGGGCCCGGGCCCGGACACCGGGGATGTGCCCACCATCGTCCCGGCCGGCTGAGCTTCGCCCGACAGCGGCGGCCGATAACATATATCCTGCAGGATCGAGTGTTTGACTTCAGGAGGACTGAGTTTTGTTCATCTCATGTGCGAGCCGGGCTGCCATGCCCACCGGGGGAGGCTCCGGCGCCGGGGGCGGTACGTCGGGTCGAGTCGTCGACCTGCACTGCCACTGGGAGAGCAAGCCGGTGATGGAGCGGATGCACGCCGAGGCGGATCGCCGGGGCAAGGTGTCGCTCACCATTGGAAGCGATCTCACCAGGGAGGTGAACAAGAAGCACATGGCGTCGATTCGGCCCCAGATGGAGTCGCTCGATGTTCGCCTCGCCGACATGGACAAGATGGGCGTGGACATCCAGTGCGTCGCCCACTTCCCGCCCCAGATGTACTACTGGGCCGCCGAGGATGTGGCCGCCGACGTGTTCCCCATCATGAACGACGACCTCGCCAACCTGGTGGCGGCCGCCCCCGACCGGCTGAGGGGCATGGGCAACCTGCCCCTTCAGAACACCGAGATGGCGATCGCCGAGTTGCGCCGCTGCGTCAACGACCTCGGCTTCCCCGGCATCCAGATCGCCACCCGGGTGGAGGACGAAGAACTCTCCGCACCCCGTCTGGAGCCGTTGTGGGATGAGGTCGAGCGGCTGGGCGCAGTTGTGGTGATCCACTCCAACGGTCACGACAACCAGGCCCGACTCGGTCACCACTACATGATCAACGTGTTCGGCCATCCCATCGAGGCCACCCTGGCGGCCGGTCACCTCATCTTCGACGGCGTCATGGAGCGGCATCCCGACATCAAGATGGTGCTGGTGCACGGCGGCGGATTCCTTCCCGCCTACGCCGCCCGTATGGATCATGCCTATCACGCCCGCGAGGACGTCCGCGAGGGGTTGCCCAAACCGCCCAGCGAGTACATGAAGCAGTTCTATCTGGACTCGATGGTGTTCGCCGAGGATCAGCTTTCCTTCCTGATCCAGAAGTACGGGGCCGAGCGCATCGTGCTCGGCACCGACTACCCCTATGACATGGGCGAGGTCGATCCGGTCGGCCTGATCTCCCGTGCGGTGGGAGACGACCCGGCAGCGCTGGCCGCCATCACCAGCGGCAACGCCGCCCGACTACTCGGATTGGAGTGACGGACATGTCTGAACCCATCGGACTCGCCATCATCGGTTGCGGCACCATCGGCCGCATCCGGGCCGTGCTGGCTCGTGAGACCAGGGCGGTCGGTTGGATCGGCCTGTGCGACATGCACGAGGAGACCGCCCAGAAGCTGGCGGCCGACATCAACGCCGACTTCGTCACCACCGACATCAAGGCGTTGCTGGCCCGTCCGGAGGTGACGGCGGTGATCGTCGCCACCGCCGAGAACGAGCACGTCGAGCCGATCATGCTGTCGGTCGAGCGGGGTGTGCCGCTCTTCATCGAAAAGCCCCTCGCCACCAACCCCCACGAGTCGGCCGAGGTGCTTTCGGCCATCGAGTCCAATGGCATCGATGCCGTCATGGGTTACACGCAGCGGTTCCGGCGCCGGTTCCTCACCGTCAAGCAGCGGCTGCGTGACGGTCAGATCGGTGACGTCACCTCGGTGGTCACCCGGGCCTTCATGAACCGGATGGTGCCGATCGCCACCCTCATCAAGACCGAGGACCGCGGCAACCTGACGCCGATGGTTGTGTCGGGCACCCACAGCCTCGACATGTCGATGTGGCTGATGGAGGGCAAGGAGCCGGTCGAGGTCTACGCCCGGTCCGTCAGCAACACGCTGGCCGAACTCGGCACCAAGGACGCCACCTTCGGCGTCTTCACCATGCACGACGGCACCATCTTCTCGATGAACATCAACTGGGCGCTCCCCACCGAATGGCCCGGGGCGGTGTACGGCCTCGAAATCGGCATCGTCGGTACCAAGGGGGTCATCGACATCGAGGACACCCACCGCGACGTGATCCTGGCGTCGGAGATCGGACAGCCCGCCGGCTACACCTCCAAGGGGTTCAAGCCGCCGGCGCCCCGCCACGTCGACTTCATCGGCAGCTATCCCCCCGGAGACGTCTCCGATGGAATGCTGTGGGGCCCGATGCGTGAGGAGACCCTCACCTGGTACAACAAGCTCACCACCGGCATCAAGACCCCGCATGCCACCGCCGCCGAAGGTCACCGCAACCTGCTGTTGACCATGGCCATGGACAAGTCGGCCCGCACCGGTCTACCGGTGAAGCTGCCGATCCAACCATCTGACCTGACCTGACCTGACCTGACCCTGACCTGAACGAAAGGACCACGATATGGAACAACTGAACGTCGGTGTGATCGGCCCGGGCTGGTGCGGAGGAATTCGCGCCGTTGCATGTGCCAACAATGCCCTGGTCGGCCGCCTTCACATCGCCGAGAGCAACGATGCCCGCCGGGCCGAGGTGCAGGCGATGACCAACGCCGCCAACGCCACTGCCGACTGGACCGAGTTGGTGGCCGATCCCGACATCCAGGCGCTGCTCATCTCCGCCACCCCTGAGACGCTGCACTACCCGATGGCCAAGGCGGCGCTCGAGGCGGGCAAACATGTTCTCTTGGAGAAGCCGATCTCGATCACCCTGGACGAGGCGGATGACCTCATCGCCATCTCCGAGGCCAAGGGTCTCAAGTTCACGATCGGATACTCACAACGGTTCAACGCCAAGCAGGCACTTGCCAAGCGGAGCCTCAACGACGGGTCGTTGGGCGACCCTGTGTGCATCCTGGTGAGCCGCCATGTTGCGCGTTCGCTCGGAGCGAAGATCGCCAGTCGGACCAAGCTGTCGCCGGCGGCGATGGAGGCGACCCACGACCTCGACTTCGCCTTCTGGTTGCTGGACTCCCGCCGTCCCGTCCGCGTCTACAGCCAGATGGCATGGGGTGTTCGTCGCGAACTGGGTGTGGCCGACGTTCAGTACCTCACCGTCACCATGGACGACGGCGTGGTGGTGAACATTGTGGCCGGTCAGTCGTTGCCTCCGGGCTACCCGAACTTCTCGTCCAGTTGGATCGAGATCATCGGCACGGACGGCGCCCTCCTGATGGATGCCACTCACAAGGACATCATCTTCAACACCGTCGACAAGGGCGTGCAGTTCCCGCTTTCAACCATGCCCGGAGAGTTCGTGGATCACATGTACGCCGGCCCGATGGAGCGTGAGACCATCCACTTCCTGGAGGCGGTCGCCTACGACCGGGATGTGATGGTGCAGCCCCGTTTGGCTCGACAGACGATGGAGGTGTATCTGGCCGCTGACCTCTCCGCTCAGCGCAACCAGGCAGTGGAGCTTCCGTTGTCGACCGCCGACATCGAGGAGGCGCTGGGAGCTGTCGCCTCGAGATGAGCGACGCCGGCGAGTGAGCACCGAGGGCCCCCGGTTCGCCGGGGGCCCTCACGCGTTCCACCCGGGTTGTTGCCCCAGTCCGATGGTTCGATCGTGGTCCTCGCCGGCGACGACAACATAGGGAGCACCGTGCTCGTCCGATACCCGCTCGGGTGGGAGCGTCGACACCTCATTCGGGACCACCCGGCCGGTGACCCGGACACGTTCAGCGATGACAACGGGTCGGTGTTCGAGTCCGACATCGAAGCGCTGGCGGCCAGCGGGATCACCCGTGGGTGCGGTCCGGAGTCCTTCTGCCCCGACGACCCGGTGACCCGCCAGCAGATGGCGTCGTTCCTGGTGAGGGCATTCGTCCAACCCTGAACCGTGGGCGATCTCCACGGAGATCCCGACAGAGGCGTCTGTCGGGTTCGGGTTCGGGTTCGGGTTCGGGTTCGGGTGGAGTCTCGTTCGCCCCGGGTTTCACCCCAACCGTTGGAGGAGCGCTCCGGCAACCAACAGGGTTGCCGTGAGCGTGCAGACCGTTCGGATGTGATTGGATGCTGCCCACCGGCGCTCCCGGAATCCTTCCCGGGCTTTACTGCTCGTCTCGGCTGTCAGGTCGTCGGGGGTGTCTTTGATGTGGTCGTTGAGTGGGACGTTCACGGCGATGGTGAGTACCACCGCCACCGTATAGGTCAGAGTGGCTCCGAGCAGCTGACTTGCCTCCGGTAGCTGCTCAGATCGGGCATGCCAGTACGTGGAGACGAGCATCGGTACCGGTGCCAGGAACTGCAGCATGAACAGGGGGTTGATGATTGCCCTGTCGATGGTGCGGAAGGCCTCGACGAACGGCCGGTCAGGGAGCTTTCGCAAGCCGGGCAGGATGGTGTGCCCGTAGAGCAGGAACACCCCGCTCATCATGGCGAGGTTGAGAAGCAGCGCCAGTCCGAGCCAGTCGTACGCAGACTGCGCCATGACGTGCCTACCGCGGGATGCCGTAGGACGCGAAGGACGGTGCGGGTCCCCTGGCGGGGCGGAACACGGCCCGAAGACGTGGTTCTCCTGGCCGGGTCTTGCCCCATTCGTCGACGATGCTCACACGAGGCACTCTATCTGTACCCCGTCTCTGGTGGGGTCTCTTCCCCACGAGTCTCACCTCGCACAGGACGCTGGCGGGTGGGTCCTACGCACAGCATCCTGGTGGCGGGCACGGGGCATATGTGACCAACTCGGCCACCGTCCCGCGGGTCGCCGCTACCACAAACATCCTCGCCTCCTGTCGGGAGATCGGGACGGGCAGCTGCCTCCGCACCGGGAGACGGCTCACCCCGAGCCCGAATGCCCGCCGCCGGTCAAGCTTCGGTGTGGGTGAACCCGAAGCTTTTGTTGCGGCCGAGCTCGTCCTTGACGGTGACGTCGAAGGGCTTGCCGATCGGGGCGTCGGGGAAGAACACCTTGACCTCCCACGTCCCGCCGGATCCGACCACGGTGCTCCCTGAGCCGTAGGGTGAGGTGATCTGCACCACTGTCCCCGGCTGGCCGGTGCCTGAGTAGATGTCCCAGGGTGGGACCTCGGCGCACACCCCGAAGGAGGCGACGGCGGTGAAAGGTGCCACCTCCTCCTGGGCCGGCTTGGTGGTCGTGGTGGTTGCGGGATCGTCCTTCGGTTTCGTTGTGGTGGTGGTCGTCTCGGGCTCGGGGACGATCAGGGTGACGGTGACCGACGCCGACGCCTCGTTGCCGGCGGCATCGACGGCAACGAAACGGGCAGTGGTCTCGCCCGGCGACAGCACCAGCACGATCGACCAGGTGCCGTCGGCGGCGACGGTGGCTTCGAAGTCGCCGGCGAACACGCTGGCTCCTGGCTCGGTGCTGCCCCGGAACGTGATCCTGGGCTCCTCGGTTTCGGTTCCGTCAGCCGGATCGGTGATGGTGATCGGAGGTGGGGTGGTGTCGAGGGTGGTCGCCGTGGTGGCAGGAGCGGTGACGACGGGCGCCCCGGTAGCCGGGGG
>JBHJOH010000227.1:0-25938 GCA_050329955.1 Acidimicrobiia bacterium
TTGGCCATGCGGCCCGACCGGATCGTGGTGGGTGAGGTGCGGGGCGCCGAGGCGTTCGAGCTGACCAGAGCCGTCAACGCCGGGACAGGGTTCTCGTGCACGGTGCACGCCAACTCGGCGGCCGATGCGCTGGCGGCGCTCGTCAATGCCGCCCTGATGGCCGGCGAGAACGTGCCGGAAACGGTGGTGCGAAACGTGTTCGCGGCGTCACTCGATCTGGTCATCCATTGCGAGCGCGATGCGGGGCGTGGAGACGACGGGACGGTGATCCGTCAGGTGCGCGAGATCCTGGCGGTTGTTCCGTCGCTGCACGACGACTTCTCCACCGAACCCATCTTCGTGCGTGAGCGGATGGGTGACCCGTTGCGCTGGACCGGCGCTCTGCCACCCGGTCGGCTGTCGAAACGGCTCGAACAGGTGCTTCCCCGTGACATGGCCCTCGCCGATGTACTCGATGGCCGGGCGGTGTTGCCATGATGCTGTTGGCATCGCTCGCCTCGGCCGTGGCCGCCGGCCTGCTGGTCGGCCTGCTGCTCGGGGTGCTGCCCCGAAGCCGGGCCGTGGTCCAGGCCGATCCCCAGGTCGATCCGCGTCAGCAGTGGCTGATCCAGGCCGGCTTGACCATCACGCCCCGACAGTTCCGGTTGGTCACGCTCGGTGCCGGTGTGGCTGCCTTCCTCGTCGTGCTCGCCATCACCGGGTTGGTGGTGTTGGCCCTGGCGGCCGCCATGCTGACGGCGTTCCTGCCCCGGGCGGTCTACGCCCGGCGTCGGGCGTTGCGCTTGTCGGAGGTTCAGAAGGCCTGGCCGGACGGGCTGCGGGACCTGGTCGCTTCCATCACCGCCGGGATGTCGCTGCAGCGGGCGATCGAGAACCTGGTGGTCACGGGTCCGCTTCCACTGCGCCAGGCGTTCGCCCGGTTCCCCTATCTCGCCCGGACGTTGGGCATGGTGCCCGCCCTCGAGGTGGTGAAGGAGGAACTGGCCGATCCCACCAGCGACCGGGTGATCGAGGTCCTCATCCTGGCGCATCAGCGGGGCGGGGCGATCGTGCCGGACATCCTGCGGGATCTGGCCGATGCCACTGTGCGCGACGTGTGGGCCATCGAAGAGATCGAGACCCTCGCCCTCGAGCAGAAGATCAACGCCCGGGCCGTGTTCGTGCTGCCGTGGCTGGTGCTCATCGCCATCACCGCCCGGGAGGGCCCGTTCCGGGAGTTCTACGCCAGCGCCGGCGGTGTGCTGGTGGTTGTGGTGTGTGGCGTGCTGAGCGGCTTCGGTATGTGGTTGGTCAGCAGGCTCGGTGCCGAGCCCGACGAACCGCGGGTGTTGGGCGGTGGGGCCCGCCCATCGGTGGAGTCGACATGATCGAGCCGCTGGCGCTGCTCGCCGCCCTCTGTTCAGCGCTGGCCGTTGGGGCGTTGGCGGCCAGTGTGGTTCCGCCCACCCGCCGGCTCGGTCCCAGGCTGCGTCCGTACACGATTGCGGCCCGGACGTCGTTGGGAGGGTCGGCCGACGTGGGAGCCGTTGCCGACGGGGGTAACGGCTCGGCCATCCGCGGCGTCTTCGGGCCGATGGTGGCGGGGTTGGCGAATCGTCTGAGCCGCCTGATCGATCAGACCGGCGACGAGACGTTGGCATTGCGGATTCGCCAGGCGGGATTGTTCCCGCACATCGCCGAGGCGGACCGTCTCGCCGCCTACCGGACCCGCCAGCTGGGGTCGCTGCTGGCGTGGGTGGCGGGGGCGGTGGGGATGTCGCTGGTGCTGTCGTTGTCGACCGGTCGGGGAGTGATGATGCTGGTGTTGGCGGTGGTGGTTGGTGCCACCCGCCAGCGGGGCCGCTTGGACCGGGCGATCGAGGATCGGCAGGCCCGGATGCGTATCGAGATCTACACCGTCAACCAGTTGCTGGCGGTGCGGGCCCGGGCCGGTGGCGGGGTGGTGCAGGCCGTTTCCCAGCTGGTGGCGCGGGGCCGGGGCGAGGTGGTCTCGGAGCTGCGTGAGGCGCTGCGGTTGCAACGGGCGGGGATGCGCGCCGCTGATGCGTTCCACCGTATCGCCGAGCAGACCCCCGAGCCGTTCTGTGCCCGTACGTACTCGCTGCTGGCAGTGGCCGACGACCGGGGCGTCGACCTGGCCGAGGGCCTGCTGTCGCTGTCCGAAGACGTGCGGGAGGCGCGGCGGGCCGGTATCCGGCGCAACGCCACCAAGCGGAGGGCGGCGATGCTGGTTCCCACCATCGCCATCCTCGCCCCGGTGATGTTGATCTTCGTGGCGGCGCCGCTTCCACGACTGGTACTCGGTTGGCAATGAGAGAGAGGAGAGGACGTGGAGGAGATCGGGGATATCGAGGAGATGAGGGCTGGGGTCCGTTCGCTGGTGCGGCGGATCCACGACGACGAACGTGGGTTGAACACGGCGGAGTTGCTCGGCAATGCCGCCCTGGCGATCGCCGCTCTGGTGATCATCTGGGGTGCGCTGCAGGCGCTGGGCGTCGACGTGGTGGCATGGATCGGCGACCAGATCGGCGTCTGAGCGGGGAGGCGGGGCTCGCCACCATCGAGAACGTGGTGGTGGCGGGTCTGTCGCTCCTGTTCTTCGCCGTGCTCACCAATCTGATCGTGATGCAGTACGCCCTGGGTGTGGCGACGGCGGCGTTGGACGAGGGTGCCCGCCAGGGAGCCCGTTCGCTCGACCCGGTGGGATCGTGTGCCACCCGGGTTCGTTCCACCTTCGATGCGGTGGAGGGCGGGGCGGTGCAGTCGGGGGCGGTGATCTCCTGCTCGGTGGACGGGGAATGGCTGGTGGCCCGGATCGATGGGGTGTTGGACGGGTGGGCGCCGCCGGTGCCGGATCTGTCGTTCACCCGTGAGGCCCGGGCCCCGCTCGAGGATCTGGTGCCATGAGACGGCTCGGCGGCGATCGGGGGGCGGCATCGTTGGAGATGGCGTTGGGGGTGGGTCTGTTGATGGTGCCGGTGGCGATGCTGGTGGTGTCGTTCGGTCCCGGGTTGGAGCGTCGTTCGTTCGTTCGCCTGGCGGCGGCCGAAGCGTCACGGGCGGTGGTCATCTCCGATGGCGAGGTTGCCACTGCCATGGCGCAGGTGTCGGCGATGGCGTCGAATCACGGGTATGCGCCCGGGGAGGTGTCGGTGGGGTTGTGCGGGGCGTCGCCGGTTCCGTTGTCGGCGGGTGGTGCGTCGGCGTGTCCGGCGACGTTGGCCAGGGATGACACGGTGGTGGCGACGGTTGTGATGGAGATCCCGTTGGTGGCGTTGCCGTTCACCGACGCGGCGGGTGAGCGGGCGAGTGTTGGTGGTGTGTCGGTGTCGGCGTCGCATGCGTCGTATGTGGATCTGTACCGGAGCACGGGCGGATGAGGCTGCACCGTGAGGAGCGGGGCAGCACGACGTTGTGGACGTTGGGGTTGGCGTTGACGTTGTTGATGGTGGGTGGCATCAGCATCGACTTGTGGTCGGCGTTGGGGGCGCACCGTGATCTGGCCGGGGTCGCCGATGCGGCGGCGGTGGCTGCGTCGTCGGGGGTGGATGTGGAGGTGTTCCGGGCCGAGGGGCGGGGGACGCTCGATCCCGACCTGGCCGAGGGACTGGCGTTGCGTCTGATCTCGAGCCAGCCGAACGGGGGAGATCTGGATGCGTCACCGCAGGTGGTGGTCTCGGCTGATGGTCTGTCGGTGACCGTGGCGTTGCAGCGGCGGGTCCCCCTCACCCTGCTCGGCTTGTTGGTCGAAGACCGGTCGATCGTGGTGGCCGCACAAGCCCAGGGCGACGCATCCCTCCGGGAATGAGATACGGGTCTCGGTTGATTGCGCTGCGAGCGCTCAGGGGCAGGTTGCTTCCAGTGTCCCCTCGGTGCTCTCCAGCCCGTCGGTCGAATAGTCGATGAAGAAACCTTCGGCGGTGGCCCTCCTGCCGTCGAGCTCGACCAGGAACTGATCGGCGCCGTTCAGTGAAGCTGCCGTGTCGTCGGCCGTCATCGACAGCGAGGGATCGTCGAAGTTCTCGATGTCGTCGATGCTGACGTAGTGCCCGAACTCGTCGATGGACACGTACAACTGGAGGCCGTCCTGGAGGGCGGACAGCACGAACTCGGCGCCCTCCTGGTCGATCTCGTCGGGTCCGAAGCCACGCAGCACGCTGTCGAAGGTCCAGGTTTCGTCGCCGATGGTGATCACCGCCGACCCGCCGCCTTCGGCTTACTGGTGGGCTTCGAGGGCGGCGGCAGCGGCGGCGGCCGCCGCCTGTGCCGCCTCCGCCGCCTGTGCGGCCTCGGCCTGTGCGGCCTCCGCCGCCTGTGCGGCCGCCGCCTCGGCCTCGGCGGAGACGTTGGAGTCCGGCGTCGAATCGGTGCCGGACTGGTCGGTGGCCTGGGTGGTTGCGGCGCTGTCCTGGGTTCCGTCCCCGGATGCGTCGCCAACGCAGGCGGTCAGCAGCAGCACCAAGCTCGCAATCAGGGCAAGGGGTCCTCGAAGTCTCATGATGTCGTCCTTCCACCTCGTTGCCACGTGATTTCACCCTACCCCGGGCCGGACGGCCGCCGCTCTGACGTCGAACCCGAAGCGGTGGAGCTAGGTGCGACGGGTTTCGGATACCGGCACAGCCGCGAGCGGTGGTGCGCCGGCTCACGCGCCGGTGTGTGGGCCCGGAGCCGGCGTCCGGGCTCCAAACAACCGGTGGAGCGGTTGTCCTTACCTCGATGCCGCCCGTTGGTAGAGCCGCACCGCTAGGGGGACGAACACCACCAGGATCATGGCCACCCACAGCAGGGTGTACAGCTCGGGGTTCTGCATGGGCCACGCCTCCGCCGGCGGGGCCAGCGGGTTGGTGTTGCCGAACAGGTTGCGGGCTGCCTGGGTGACAGCCGACACCGGGTTCCACTCGGCGAAGATGCGCAGCGCCGTCGGCAGGTTGTCGGTGGGGACGAAGGCGTTCGACACGAACGTCAGCGGCATGATCACGATGAACGAGGCGTTGTTCACCACCTCCGGCGACGGCACCATCAGCCCGACACACGCCATCACCCACGAGAAGGCGTAGGCGAACAGGATCAGCAGGGCGAAGCCGGCCAGAGCGTCCCACAGCGAGGTGCGGATGCGCCATCCAACCAGCAGCCCGGTCAGGGCCATGATGATGATCGAAAGCACGTTGAACACCACGTCGCTGGCGGTGCGGCCCACCAGCACTGCCGACCTCGACATCGGCAACGACCGGAACCGGTCGATGATGCCCTTCTGCATGTCCTCGGCCAGCCCTGCACCCGTATAGGTGGCGCCGAACACCACCGTTTGGGCGAAGATTCCGGCGATCAGGAACTCGCGGTAGTCCACCCCGGGTACGTTGATCGAGCCGCCGAACACGTAGGCGAACAACAGCACGAACATGATGGGTGACAGCAGCACCCACACGATCATCTCGGGCATCCGCTTGATCTTGATCAGGTTCCGTTGCGCCACCGCCAGTCCGTCGGCGGCACCCCATGCGAGCGCGTTCATGCGATCTCCTTCACGTTGAGCTGGTCGACCCCGTCCTCGGCGCCGTGGCCGGTGAGGGTCAGGAACACGTCGTCGAGGGTGGGACGTCGCAGCCCCACGTCGAGGATCTTGATCGAGTTCGAGTCGAGTCCCCGCAGCACCTCGACCAGCACCACGCTTCCCCCCGAGACCGGGGCGGTGACGGTGCGGGTCTGCTCGTCGATCATCACGTCTCCGAGAGCGAACGGCATGATCGTGTCGCGGGCCAGCTCGAGATGGGCGTGCGACTCGATCACAACCTCGACCCGCTCGCCACCGATCTGGCTCTTGAGATGGTCGGCCGTTCCCCGGGCGATCGCCCGCCCATGGTCGATCACCACGATGTCGTCGGCGAGCCGGTCGGCCTCCTCCAGGTACTGGGTGGTGAGCAGCAGCGTGGTGCCGTTGGATACCAGCTCCCGGATGACGTTCCACATGTCGGCCCGGCTGCGGGGGTCGAGTCCGGTGGTGGGCTCGTCGAGGAACAACACCTTGGGCTGGGCGACCAGCGCACCCGCCAGGTCGAGTCGTCGACGCATGCCGCCCGAATACCCCTTGACCGGACGGTCGCCCGCCTCGGTGAGTCCGAACCGCTCCAGCAGTTCCCGGGCCCGGACCCGGGCGGCCGGACGGCCCATCCGATACAGCTTGCCGAACAGGTACAGGTTCTCGAACCCGGTGAGGTTCTCGTCAACGGCGGCGTACTGGCCCGACAGCCCGATGCGCTTGCGCACCTCGTTGGGCTGGGATACAACGTCGATGCCCGCCACCGTCGCCCTACCCCCGTCGGCCTGCAGCAGCGTGGCCAGAATTCGCACCGCCGTGGTCTTGCCGGCCCCGTTCGGTCCCAACAGGCCGAGCACGTGGCCCTCGGGTACCGAAAGGTCGAGACCGTCGAGGGCGGTGACCTCCTTGTACTTCTTGACGAGCCCTTCGGCCCGTATCACCTCTGTCATGTTCTCTCTCCTTCGCCGTCTGCCTCGGGTCCCTGATCGCCCTGACCCATTCCGTGTCGGCGCCTTCCTCGGCGCACGCTGCCGTTGGGTTCTCCTCCGACGGTGCCGAGGACCTGAACCGCCATCGCAGCGGTTCATCCCGATAGTGACAAGCTAATTACTATTGGTGCCAGAAACTGACCGCAATAGCCGGGATTGTGGATCGATATGGCCGACACCACCTCGCGAGCGCTGAGACTCCTGTCGATGCTCCAGTCCCGCCGCACCTGGTCGGGGCACGAGCTGGTGGAGCGGTTGGGTGTGAGCGAGCGGACCCTCCGTCGCGACATCGACCGGCTGCGGGAACTCGGCTACGAGGTGGCGGCCGTCAGCGGCCCGGCCGGGGGATACCACCTCGAGGCCGGCGCCGACATCCCGCCGCTGTTGTTGGACGACGACGAAGCGGTGGCGATCGCCATGGGCCTCCTCACGGCGGCGGCCGGGACCATCACCGGGCTGGAAGAGACCTCGGTGCGGGCCCTGGCAAAACTCGAGAGTGTGCTTCCACCCCGGTTGCGCAAGCGGGTCGCCACCCTCCAGGCGGCGGTGGTGCCACGCATCAACTCCTGGGTCAGCGTCGACGCCAACATCCTCACCTCGGTTGCCCAGGCGTGCCGGGACCATGAGCGGATGCGCTTCGGCTACACCGCCCGGGACGGCGCACGCAGTGAACGCCACGTCGAGCCCCATCAGCTGGTGTGGCTGCACCAGCGCTGGTATCTGGTTGCCTTCGACCGTGATCGCGACGACTGGCGGAGCTTCCGTCTCGACCGGATGGAGGTGCCCCAACCCACCCGCATCGGCTTCGAGCCCCGGCCGATCCCGGGCGGCAACGCCGCCGATCACGTGGCCGAGTCGCTGCGTTCCATCCCCATGAAGTACCACGCGGTGGTCACCGTGCGGGCGCCGGCTGACCAGGTGACAGCGCAGATGTGGGCCACCGACCCTGCGGTGGAGGACCTGGGGGAGGCCGGGTGCAGAGTCACACTCGACGGGGATCGTCTGGAGTGGATGGCATTTCAGCTGATCTGGCTGGGAGCTCCCTTCCAGGTGGAGGAGTCCGCCGAGCTGCGCGCCTACCTGGCGTCGCTGGGAGAGCGCCTTTCGGCGGGATGAGCGACCGGGCGCCGCGCCGGGAGGTCGCTCGAATCGAATTGCCGAAGGCTTCGCTCGGGGTGCTGCGACAATCCAGGGAGTGATCGACTCCAAGCTCCCCCGGCACGAGGCCCGCCGCCTGTGGAAGGTCGTCGACTCCGACACGACCCGCTTCCGCCAGCTCGAGGCGCGCAGGCTGGCCGGCGAGCCACTCCAGTACCTGGAGGGGACGGCTGCGTTCGGTCCGCTGGACCTGGTTGTCGATCGACGTGTGCTGATCCCGCGGCCCGAGACCGAACAGCTGTGGGAGATGGTGGCCCGCATGGCGATCGACCCCGCCGTGATCGTCGATCTGTGCACCGGGTCGGGTGCGCTGGCCATCGCCTGCAAGGCAACGTGGCCCGATGCGCGGGTGGTGGCCACCGACCTGTCCCGGGAGGCCGCCGCCGTCGCCCGGCTCAACGCCAAGCGGCTCGGAGTCGAGGTCGAGGTGTTCGAGGGTGACCTGTTCGACGCCCTCCCCGCCGACTTGAAGGGGGCGATCGACCTGCTGGTGTCCAATCCCCCCTATGTGGCCGAGTGGGAATGGGACGGACTACCCGACGATGTGAAGGCCGAGCCGCGCATGGCGCTGGTGGCCGGACCCGAGGGGACCGAAGTGGCAGACCGGATCGCCGGGTCGGTGGCTGCTTGGATGGCCCCCGGCGGGATGGTGGCGGTGGAGATGGGCGAGACCCAGGGCGATCACCTGACGGCTGTGTTCGGCCGATCCCTGGTTGGGGTCGAGGTGCGAATCGATCTGACCGGGCGCGATCGCTTCGTGGTGGGACGCAGATCATGACCATCGACTGGTCCGTCATCGACGCCGTCCTCTTCGATCTCGACGGCGTGCTCACCCCCACCGCCAAGGTGCACGAGGCGGCCTGGAAACGGTCCTTCGACGACTTCCTGGCCGATCACGTCGGCCCCGGGTACGAGCCGTTCGCCGAGTCCGACTACCTCGCCCACGTCGACGGCAAGCCGCGCTACGACGGTGTCCGCACGTTCCTGACCGCGCGGGGCATCGTGCTCCCTGAAGGAACCCCGTCCGATCCGGCAGGTCACGACACGGTGTGTGCCCTCGGCAACCTCAAGAACGACATGTTCAACCGGGTGCTGGCCGAGGACGGTGTCGAGCCCTATCCCGACGCCATGGCGCTGCTCGACGCCCTCTCCGGTCTGCCACTCGGCGTGGTCTCCTCCAGCGCCAACGCCGTCCCGGTACTCGATGCCGCCGGCATCCTCGGACGGTTTCTGTTCGTGATGGACGGTGTGGTTGCCCGTGAGCGCAACCTGCCCGGCAAGCCCGCCCCCGACACCTTCCTGGTCGCCGCCTCCGAGATCGGCGCAGACCCCTCGAGGACGGTCGTGTTCGAAGATGCCGTCAGCGGCGTCGCAGCCGGCGTCGCCGGAGGTTTCACCGTGGTGGTCGGTGTCGATCGCACCGGTTCGGCCGAGTCACTCATCGGCGCCGGCGCCCACATGATCTGCACGGATCTGAAGGACTTTTGTCCGACACGGAGCTGAGAGGTGAGTGAATCGCGTGCGTTTTGCACAATGTGCAGAAGGTGAGTGAATCGCGTGCGTTTTGCACAATGTGCAGAAGGTGGGTGAATCGCGGGCCTTTGGCACATTGAGGGTTAGCGGGTAGCGATCGTCACGGCGTCGCCGCGAGCGGCGAGGTCCGCGTTCTGGCTCCTTGCTCCTCGCACCCCGCTTCGCTCCGGGGGACAAGACTGTTCACGACAGTGCGAACCAGAGGTCGCCTACGTTGGTGCCGGAGGGGCCGGTGATGACCAGGTCACCGGAGGCTTCCAGGGCGGGGTAGGCGTCGTTGTTGGCCAGGTGGTGGTCGGGGTCGATCCCGGCAGCGCGCATCCGCCCGATCGTCCCGCCGTCGACGATGGCTCCGGCGGCGTCGGTGGGGCCGTCGATGCCGTCGGTTCCGAGTGCGGCGAATCCGCCGGTGGATCCCTCCAGGGCGATGGCGGCGGCCAATGCCGCCTCCTGATTGCGGCCGCCGCGGCCGGAGCCGGACATGGTGACGGTGGTCTCACCGGCCGCCACCAGCACTTCGCCCTGGTGGCAGGCGGCGACCATTTCGGCTGCCCGTTCCCGGCTCTCGCCGCGCAGGGTGTCGGTCCACACGGTGCCGCCGATCGAAGCGGCGGCGGCTCGGGCGGCCACCGAACAGTCGGCGATCACCTCCCACTCGTGATTGGGATGATGTCGATGCCCGAACGGTCCCGGGTCGGGAAGGTCGCGACCGAGTCGGCGCCGAACCACCTCGGCGGCGTCACCCACACCCGTGTGGTCGGCCAGGGTCGGGCCCGAGGCGATGGTGGAGGCGGGGGCGTCGATCACGTCGCTGATCAGCAGCGTGATGAGGCGGCGTGCCGGGGTGACGCCGGCGAGGCCGCCGTTCTTGAGCTGGGAGAGATGGCGACGCACCAGGTTCAGCTCCTCGATCGGGGCACCCGCCCGCATCAGTTCGTCACTGAGCTCGGCGAACCCGTCGATGCCCAGCCCGGGGACCGGCACCTCGGCCAGTGCCGACCCGCCGCCCGACACCAACACCACCAGGGTTCCGTCGGGGGGGACCTGGCGGGCGAACTCGATGAGCGCCCGACCGGCGGTCAGCGATCGCCCGTCGGGGCTGGGATGGGATCCGAGCAGCAGGCTGCACCGTTCGGGCACGCGCTCGCCGTGATCCGACACCACGATCGCCGAGCGGAACAGGTCGCCGGCGGCCTCGGCCGCCCCGCGGGTCATGGCCGGTGCCGCCTTGCCGAGGGCGGCCACCCATACCCCCGGATGCCCGAGGTGGCGGCGCTCCAGGTTGGCCCGGGTGGAGCGCTCCGGGTCGACCGCCGCCAACGCCGCCCGGTAGGCGGTCAGGATTTCGTCCCTCATCGGTCTCCTCCCACGATGATGGTGGCCAGCACGGCCACCGCCACTCCCAATGCCACCGCCGCCAGCCTGGTGCCCGACGCCTCCACGAGCGCCCCGGCCGCCACCGGTGTCACCGCCCCTGCCACGAACGTACCCAGGGTCACGGTACCGAGGGCCGTTCCCAGCACCCGTTCGTCGAACACCTCCCGGCCCCGAATCCCCACCAACGGCGACTGTGCGCCGATCGCCAGACCGGTGATGAGCATGGCAGCCCCCGCCATCACCACCGAGTCGCTGAATGCAAGCATCCCGGTTCCCACCGCCAGCATGGCGATCGAGACCCGCAATGCGGGAGCGGCCCCGAAGCGCGCCGCCAGCCGTGCCAACGGGAGTCGGCCCAGGAACTGGGCGATGCCACGCGCCCCGGCCAGGGTCGAGGCGGTGCCGAGGGCGAGACCCGAGGCGACCATGACGGGGACCTGATACACCGACAGCACCTGGACGGTGCCGGTGGCGATGATCACGCCGAGTGCGTAGCGACGTGCCGGCCCCCGGAAGCCGTCGATGGTGAGTCGGTGGGAGCCTTCCCGGTCGGTGGGCGGCGTTGGTGCCGCGCCGATCGCGGCCAGGAACAGCACCGCGGTCATCGCTGCCGCCACCGTCACACCCAGCTGCCAACCGCCGCGTTGCACCAGCCAGGCGGTGAGCGGATAGAACACCGGCGACGAGAATGCGGCGTAGAGGGTGAGCCGGGTGATGGCGTGGGTCTCGCGTCCGGGGAAGAGGCGGGAGGCGCAGGTTTGTGAGATGTGATAAAAGCCGCACGCCCCCACGAACCCGGATCCGATCGCGTACAGCACCGAGAAGGCGAGCGGGGTGGTGGCGAGGGCCGAAGAGCCCAGTATCACGGCGCCGAAGGCTCCACCCAGGAAGACCGGCGTCGACCCCCGTCGGTCGAGGGTGCGCCCGGCGATCACGCTCCCCACGCCGGCCAACAGTTGCGCCGCCCCGAATGCCGCCACCAGGGCACCCTCCCGCGCCCCCAGGTCGGCGACCAGGTCGTCCAACAGCACACCGAAGGCGTAGATCCACGAGCCGTAGGCGGCCATCGTCATGCTGGCCAGCAGAACGATGACCGCCTCGCCGGCAGGTCGTGTGGTGGGGCCGATTCTCACGGCCCCGGAGTCAAGCCGATCAGCAGCAGGCCGAATCCGCCGGCTGGTCCCCGGCGTCGCAGGAGCTGGCGGGGGTGAGCGACATCGTGGCGGAGTCGCCCAGCACGGTGTACCACTCCCACTCGGCGCCGTCGGGGTCGGTCACCCACACCTTGTCCTGGAAGGCGTAGCAGCACTCCACCCCGTCCTCGAGCCGGGTCGGCAGGTCCTGTTGCTGGAATCGCCCGGTGGCTGCGTGCACCTCTTCGCTTCCGGCGACTTCGACCCCGAGGTGGTTGAGTGTCCCCCCGTTCTCTCCCTCGATCAGCACCAACTTGAGGGGCGGATCGGCGATGGCGAAGTTGGCGTAGCCGGGCCGGCGCTTGGCCGGTTCGGTGTTGAACACGGTGCTGTAGAAGGCGACGGCTTGATCGATGTCGCTCACGGTGAGGGCGAGTTGCAGACGGCTCACGACGATGCTCCTTTGGTGTCGTATCGACAGCTGTCGATACGATCGAGCATGCCAGATAGATAGATCGCTGTCAATGTGTAGTTCGGATTGGTCGGGGTGACGGCCAGTTGACCTATGCATCGATGTTTGTGAATATGAACGCATGGAATCCTGTTGTGCGCCGATCGACTCGCCGATGACCAGCGACGAGGCCGAGGAGACGGCTGCCCTGCTCAAGGTGGTGGCCGACCCGACACGGCTCCGCATCCTGTCGATGTTGGCGCGCGCCGAGGACTGTGAGATCTGCGTGTGTGATCTCACCGAGCCGTTGGGTTTGAGCCAACCCACCGTCAGCCATCACATGAAGGTGCTGCGCGAGGCCGGGCTGACGGTGTCGGAACGGCGCGGCAAGTGGGTCTATCACCGCCTGGTCTCGGAACGCCTCGAGCAGATCAGTGGTGCGCTGGCGCCTCCTGTTCGCTGATCCAACGATCTGGCAGTCGGCGGCCACACCGCACACCAGCACCCCGTCGACGACAATGGGGTCATGCGTATCTCGGTCCAGATCGGCGACATCACCGCACTCGACGTGGACGCCATCGTCAATGCTGCCAACTCGTCGTTGCTGGGCGGGGGAGGGGTCGACGGCGCCATCCACCGGGCCGCCGGCCCGGACCTGCTGGAGGCGTGCCGGAAGCTGAATGGTTGTGACCCCGGTGACGCCAAAACCACCCCCGGGTTCGGGCTGCCCGCCCGCTGGGTGATCCACACGGTGGGGCCGGTGTGGCACGGTGGTCGCGAGGGGGAGGCCGATCTCCTGGCGAGCTGCTATCGCCGGTCCCTCGAGGAAGCGGAGGCCGTCGGCGCCCGAAGCGTGGCGTTCCCTGCCATCTCCACCGGGGTGTACGGCTACCCCAAGGAACTTGCCGCCCAGATTGCGGTCGCCGCGATGGAGGCAGCCGACGCCGACCTCGACGAGGTAATCCTGGTGGCGTTCGACACCGCCACCGCCGAGATCTACGAGCGGGTGCTCGCCTCCTGAACCGGGAAACGACCGGCGCTGGGTGCCGACAAGAAGTTGGTGTTCCCGCTACCACGCGTTTCTTCGTCGACGCCGAACCCAGGGTTCTCGAAGCGCTCGAAGTGGACTTCTTCGACGGGTACGACGTTGTCACCGCCAGCTCCGGTGAGGCCGCACCTGGAGAAGCCCTGTCCGTGCAGTGGCGCGGGGGCTGGCCCAGGCGATGGGAGGCTCGGTCGGTCACCATCGCCTCGGCGACTGGACCGTGTTCGAACTGGTGGTGCCGATGGCGCCACCGCCCGACCGCATTTGATGTGGCCTCGGGTGTGACCGCGGTCAGGGACGGAGCAGTTTGAAGGCCTCGGCCAGCTGCATTCCCACCGGTTCACCCAGCTGTGCCGCCCACTGCCGGATCCTGTCGGCGAACACCTCGCGCTGCTCAGCACTCGACAAGGCGTCCTGCATGGTGCTCTGGGTCTGCGAAGAGTGGCACAGCAGTGCGTCGATCTTGCGGTCGAACGTCGGGGTGATGTCCTCCCAGTAGTCGGACTCGTCGGCCGCGAACAACAGGATCGCCTCGGGGCGGTGTTTGGTGAGGCCGTCCACCAGCTGATGGGTGAAGAACAGGTGATCGCGGGCCGACACCACCCCGTCGACGGCGCCCCATCCGATCTCGCGGTGATCGGGATGCAGCATGTAGCGTCGCCACGGGTCCCAACTGAGCACCACATCGGGGCGGAGTCGGCGGATCCACAGCGACAGCTCCTCGCGCAGCGCCATCGAGTGGATCAGCTCGCCGTCGACATGGTCGAGGAAGACCAGCTCACCGCGTGCCCCCAGCACCTCGGCTGCTGCCCGCGCCTCATCCCGGCGGGCCTCGATCAACTCGGCCGGATCCTGGTCGGGATCCCAGCTGCCCTTGGATCCGTCGGTGGCGATGAGCAGCGACACCTCACAGCCCCCGTCCGCCCACTTGGCCAGGGTGCCTCCGGCGCCGAACTCGGCGTCGTCGGGATGGGCCGCGATCACGAGAGCGCGTCCCGGAATGCCGAGCGATTCGGTCTCCTCCAGACGCGCCTCGGAGAACAGATTGGTGCGGGCCTTGGTGCTCATCGGCGCCGAGGCTACCGGTTCGTGGCACCATCCAGGGCGTGAGAGCAACGGAACGGGTCCGTCAGGAGGTGCTGGCCGAGACCGGCGTCGATTTCGGTCGATACCGGACGGACGAGCTGGCGGCGCGCCTCGACGTGTGGGGGCTGGGCGGCCGGGTGGCGTTCGACCTGGCGACTTCCATGGCCGCCGGTTTCGGAGTGGCAGCCCTGATCGTGATCGTCGCCGCCCTGTTCGGAGTCGATGCCTCGGTGTCGTGGCTGGTGGCTGTGGCAGCGACTGCGGTCGGGTCGGGAGTACTGGCACTGGTGGCCTCGGCCCGGTTCATCCGCCGGGCCGCCGGCGAGGTCGACACCGTGTTCGATCTGGCCGGCCGCATCGCCGACGAGGTGGCCGACGATCTGGAGAAGGTGGCCGGGTCGATGGACTCGGTGGTGCGGGGGCTCGTGATCGTGAGCGCCGTCCCGCTGGTGGCCAATGTGGCCTCGCGTCGGTTTCTCGTGTTGGCGCCCGTGGTGCGTCGGGCGGTGGAAACGGTGGCCGGGAGGGCGCTCGACCGTTCGTTGCCTGCCCTGCCGCTGTCCACCGCTCACCCCGGCCCCATGGTCCTCCAGATCGCTTCACGGCTCACGGCAGGTCGGCAGACGGCCCGATCCGGCGTCGGCAAAGCAGCCCGTTGGGCTGTCCTCCCCTTTAGAGTGTGGGGTGTGGTGGTCGGGACCGGCGGTGCCGCCTTGTTGGCTGTCGTCCTGATCGTTCACGCCATCGCCCGGGCGACGGCCTAGTGTCCGTCGTCGAAGTAGTTGAGTCGCGTTTGAGATGGCATGGTTCTTCAACCACCCAGCTTGAACAGGCGATTCAGGTGTGGGGGTACTTCGGCGGACTATTGAAGACGACCGACGTGGGATCACTCAGTGCATCCCAGAAGATTGGCGGTCCGAGCGGAAGCCCTTCGATATGCCGTCTCGAAACCCAAGGGCCTGCTCGGCGAACTCGTGGTCACCGGGAAGAGCCTGATCGTCGACTGGTATCGGCTGCACCAGCCCACTCAGGTCCATGTCTTCCACGGTGCGGTGTCGTCTCTCCAGAGGTCTTCCAGGAGCTTCTTGTCTCTGAGCGTGTCCATGCACTGCCAGAAGCCTTCGTGCTTGTACGCCATCAACTGCTTGTTGGCTGCGAGATGCTCCATCGGCCCTCTCTCGAACGGGACGCTGTCGTCGTCGATGAGATCCAACACTTCGGGTTCCAACACAAAAAAGGCCCCGTTGATCCAACTCTGGTCCAGAGGCTTCTCGCTGAACGACGACACCTCGTCGCAGTCCATCTCGAGTTGCCCGAATCGTGCTGGCGGATGCACCGCAGTCACGGTCGCCAACCGGCCATGCGACCGATGGAAGTCGAGCAGGCGGCCAAGATCGACATCGGCTACCCCATCGCCCCAGGTCAACATGAAGGTCCCATCGCCCAGGTACGGGGCGAGTCGCTTGATCCTGCCGCCCGTGTTGGTCCACCGCCCGGTGTCGATGAGGTCGACCAACCATTTCTCCTCGTGACCGCCGTCGAGGAAGTCCAGCCCACCGGTGGCGAGGTCGACTCGGAGACTCGAGTTCGCGCTGAGGTAGTCCGTGAAGAACCGTTTGATATGGTCGCCCTTGTAGCCCAGGGCAATCACGAACTCATTGAAGCCGTGGTGTCCGAAATGGCGCATGATGTGCCACAGGATCGGGCGCCCGCCGATCTCGATCATCGGCTTCGGCCGAATCTCGGTCTCTTCTGCCAACCTCGAACCCATCCCCCCGGCCAGAATCGCTACCTTCATCGTGAAGACCTTCCTCTCCGCTCACTCACCGGAGAATCTATTCGAACTCGCGACTTCCTCCAGTGCCCACCTAGCGTTTCCGCTTCTCGAAGCGGGACCCAGCCGCAGGGTACGTGCCCGATGCCACCTCCAGCGTGGCGCAACGCAGGAAGTGGGAGGGCGAAGACGATGCTTCGGATGGCCCCACTTCAGGCGGGCTGGTAGACCGTTATTCCGTCGGCCGGTTTCGGTCCGATGTCGTAGGGCTCCACCAACTCCTCGGACATGTCGGCGAGGTCACGGGCCCGTTTGAAGTCTCGAAGCGAGGTGCCGGTGCAATGCGAGTCGACATTGGGCGCGGCCACCCGGTTGGCGACGTCGTTGATGTTCACCGTCCGGAAGTCGATGCTGTACCGAGTGAACCCCGAATCGTTGGGAACCGTCGAATGCATCTGCGCACCAGAGAACAGCACCAGCCCGCCGGCCGGAACGATGAACCGAACCTGAGGGTCGGGTTGCATCTCCTGTTCGGGTGGGCTCACGATCAAGCGACAGCTGGTTTCACCGGTCGAGCACGCAGTCGAGGCGGCGGGGCCAGTCAGTGATGGTGACGGGCAGCGAAACGCTGCCTCACCCTGACAGGTCGCTCCGAACCGCCGTGACGTTGTACGCGCCGGTGCCGATCTCGGTGAGGGTGCTGCCGAATGGTTCTCGGTCCTCACCCGCAAGGCGTTGACCAACACCAGTTTCACGCCAACCACCACGCTTGGACAGGCGATTCAGATGTGGGCGACACACTGGAACGACGCCCCGCAGCCGTTCGTGTGGACCAGAACCTTCAACGACATCATGACCAAGGTCAAGCGCGGACGAGCGACCCTCGATTGCGTCACTGAATCAGCGCCGACCGCTAGCCGGGATCGGGTCCGGTGCGTGAACTGGCGGCCTTCCCGAGTGCCGCAGACGCCCTAACGTGAACCCGGTCGCGGCAAGGGGGTCATCGAGATGAAACGACGGAATGCTGGTGGTGCCTGGTCTCTGTGGGCGTTGGCCGCCCTGATGGTCGTCACGGCCCTCCCGGCCTCGGCGGCGGAACTCTGGCTCGACGAGGGCTTCGAAGACGGCACCGACGGGCTGCTCACCCAGATCGTGGATCATCCTGATCAGCTGTCCAACGGTCATGTCGGATCCGGGCTCGCCGCCCGCATTCCCGACGGCGGCAACTGGGGAGCGTCGGGGCGATGGAACTTCGACGACCACGGCCTCACCCCGCCCGAGGAGCTGTACTGGCGTTACTACGTGAAGTTCCCAGTGGGCTTCTACATCGAGCCGAACCTGCGAGGCAAGCTACCCGGACCGGCCAACCTCTACACCTACAACTGCCTTGGCGGCCGTGCGTCGACCTCGGCGGAACCGTGTTGGAGTGCCCGCATGCTGTTCTCCCGCGACTACAGCAATGAGCGGGGCTTCTATCAGGACGGCCCCGACGACAAGACCCTGATCGGGTTCTACACCTACCACCTCGACGAGGCCGCCGACATCGAGACCTGGGACGAGGACGTGGCCCTGCTCGACCATGGCACGTGGTACTGCGTGGAAGGGCGGATCGATCTGAACACCCCCGGTCAGAACGACGGCGTGTTGGAGGGTTGGGTCGACGGCGAGGCGGCGTACTCGCGATCGGACTTCCAGTGGCGCCGCTCGAATGAGGGCTCACTCGACGTCGAGATGTTCTGGTTCGACGTCTACTACGGCCGCGAGGACAGGCCCAGCAACCGCGACATCGAGATCCACTTCGACTCGTTGGCACTGGGGCCCGAGCGGGTCGGCTGCGATGACGCCAACTGGACCGGCACCTTCCTCGACGACGACGACTCGGTGTTCCAGGACGACATCGAGTGGCTGTTCACCAGCGGCATCACCACCGGCTGTTCAGAGATCCAGTTCTGCCCCGAACAGGTGGTGAGCCGGGGCCAGATGGCCGCCTTCCTCGGCCGCAGCCTGGGGCTGCCCGCCGCGAGCGGTGACACCTTCAGCGACGACAACGACTCGGTGTTCGAGTCCGATATCGAACGCTTCGCCGCCGCCGGGATCACCGCCGGCTGCTCGGCCACCAGATTCTGTCCCGACGACGCCGTGACCCGCGGCCAGATGGCCGCATTCCTCACCCGCGCCTACCAGTTGCCCGAGGCGGATCGGGACTACTTCTCCGACGACAACGGCTCGATCTTCGAGGAATCCATCAACCGGCTGGCCGCCTCGGGCATCACCACCGGGTGCACCCCGTCGAGCTTCTGTGCCAACGACGAGGTCACCCGGGGTCAGATGGCGGCCTTCCTGCGTCGCGCCGACGATCTCCGGTCCTGACCGTCAGGAACCCACACCGGACAGTGCCTTGCGTTCAGCCGCCCGGGCCGCCCGGGCCGGTTGGGTGGGGCTGAGCTTGCGGCCGGGAACGGACGTCTTCGTCGGGAAGACATCGATGGCCTCCTCCTCGGGACGGAGCGCATCCCAGGACTCGACCAGCGATCCGTCCTTGCGGCGGAGCTCGTAGCGATCGACCGGACGCCAGGTCACCAGGCGGTACGGCTCGCCGATGGCGGGATACAGGATCGTCTCGGTGAAGGTGTGCGCCTCGTTGTGCTGGGCGGTCGATTCGGCGGTCTTGCGGGTTTCGCCGGCCAGCTTGGATGCGACCTTGAGCGACGCACTGAACCCGAACTTCTTGACCCCGGCCTGAGCCTCCAACGCCACCGACCAGCCGAAGGTGGAAGCGACACTCTGGGCGTCGATGGTGGTCAGGCCGGTCTCGGTGGTCTCCACTGTCTCGCGTTCGACGATGCCGTCCACCTGGCGATCGTTCACCTTCCTCCACATGGTCGACAGGCTCAGCGTGTAGTACGGCGAAGCCTCGACCTGACGGTGGCGGGGGTACACCGCATCGTTGATGGCGAAGAACGGGATCACGTCCACTTCGCGCAGCTGTGCGGGGGTCGAGCCCGGAAGATCGATGTCGAGGTTGGCGAGACGGGGGAACCTCGGCCCGGTCTTGGTCGACAGGGTGGGGACCTTGCCCATCAGGCTGGTCACCAGGTCCATGCGGAACCGTCGGGGCGCCTCGTCGGTGCCTTGAGCCGCCTGGATCGCCGGCAGCGCGATGAGCGGGGTGCCGTTGGCGGTCTTGGTGTCCTTGATCGAAAGGTAGGTCCCGGTGGACTGGTTGGCGATCATGAACACCCCACGGTCTTCGGTCCGCTCGAACACGAACTGGGCGGCCCGTTCGGCGACCTCGTCATCCGATGGATCGTCCGGCTTTCCCTCGCCCGGCTTCGCCTGGACGATGATCTGCGGACCGCCCGGGGTCTTGGGGTCGACCACCTGCAACGCCAGGCCCGAGCGGCGGTTGACGAGGTAGAACGTGTTCTCGGCCTCGGGTACCGGGATCAGCACGAACTCGAAGTGGTTGGTGAAGTCGACGCCCCGGGTGTCGAAACCCCACACCGTGATGGTGGTGTTCATGTCGAGCGATGCGTTCGGGATGTGGATGTAGCCGGCTTCCCCGGGTGCCCCGAGTGCGCTCTGGATGGTGTAGCAGCCGTAGCTTTGGAGCTTCACGGCGAACTCCCTTCGTCGGCCTGCCCGGAGAACCGGACCCTCCCAGCCGTCGCCTCCCCGGGAACAGGGAACTGGCGGCGCCGTCCGGCGCCGTGTCCATCGTCGTCCTTCCGCCCCGCTCGGGCCAGGGCAGGGGTGCCCTGATCGGGCGTCCGCCTCTGGTGAGGCGGGGCGGAGCGGCCGATGCTGGGAGGAGATGCCGACACCGGGAGGTTGCCGTGATCACAGCCCGCCGCCCCGCCGAGACCCGGGACCCCCCACAGACCGACGCGATGGCACGCCAGATCCGCCACATCGCCGTGGTCACCGTCATCGCCGCGGTTGCCGCCCTGGCGGCGATGATCGCCCTCGCCAATGCGGCTTCGCTGCGTGGTCTGTCCGTCGTCTACCTGGTGTGCATCGCCGGGGCGGGGGGCGGCATCGCCGGCAACTACCGCCGCCTGCAACGTCTGTTCGCCGAGACACCCGATCCGGCCGCCCGGGAGGGTTCCATCCGGCTGGTGACCTATCAGGTGTATCTGTCGCCGGTGGTGGGGGCGTTGTTCGCGCTGCTGCTGTACGGGGTGTTCATGTCGGGCACCCTGCTCGAGGGCGGGCTGGCGCCCGAGTTCGCCTGCGCCGACGCCGTCTACGTCGACCTCGATGGGCTGGCCGGCTGTGCCCCGACCTCGCACGCCGACGTCGCCAAAGCCCTGGTGTGGTCGTTCGCCGCCGGGTTCATGGAGATGCTGGTGCCCAACTTCATCACAACGTTGACCCGGGCGGCCCGTCAGTCGGGCGAGTGATCGTCGGCGATCCACGCCCCCCACGGATGGCGCAGGGCGGCAGCCAGGTCGGTGGCGGTGTCGAGGTCGAGGGCCAGCCCGATCCCGGTGAACACCCCCACGTCATGGGCGGCCAGTCGGCGGAGGTGGCGGTGGAAACTGCCCGGTCCGTAGGCGGTGGTCAGCCGGATGGAGGCACCCAGCAGACTGGTCCCGCCGTCCGACGACGGCGCAATGGCGGCACCACCGACGGCCAGGTGGCTGATGACCGGAACCAGGTGACGGGGTTGCAGGGTGGGCAGGTCGGCGTGGCAGATCATCCACGCCGCCCCGCGCTCCAGCACCCAGTCCTGGGCTGCCGCCGCCGCCTCGTCGAGGCTCGACCCCTCGTCCAACAGCACGTCGATGCCGTGGGCCCGGGCCCATTCGGTGACCTCGTCGTCGGCCGACAGCACCAGCGGGTGGGCACCGGCCCGCCCGCACACATCCACCGTGCGTCGGGCCAGCTGCTCGCCCAGCTGGCGACGCCGCCCAGGGGAGAGCACATCCGACAGTCGGCACTTGGCCTGGTCGAACGGCTTGACCGGGATGGCTGCCACTGTCTCCATGGGAGGCGAGGTTAGGGCGGGGGAATAGCCTCCCCGCCCGTCCGGTTGCCTGCCACGAGCACTCACGAAAGGGCCCCATGGCAACTGCGACCTGGAACGGCGTCACCATCGCCGAGAGCAACGACACCGTGATGGTGGAAGGCAACCACTACTTCCCGCTGGATTCTGTGAAGGCCGAACTCCTGGCCGACAACCCCGCCACGTCGACCTGCCCCTGGAAAGGTGTCGCCTCGTACTACGACCTCGTCGTCGACGGCCAGACCAACACCGGGGCCGCCTGGTACTATCCCGAACCCAAAGAAGCCGCCAAGCAGATCAAGGGCCACGTGGCGTTCTGGAAAGGCGTCACGGTCACCGGCTGACGCGGCACGTTTCGCCGTCAGCGTTCGACGCGGCCCGTTTTCAGGGCCGGGTCTTGGTGTGGAGGATGTTGGCCTCTTCGAGCTGCCGTGCGGCTCGACGACCGGTCCGTTTGGCTCGCCAGGCGGCGAAGATCGAAAAGCCGAGCACCAGTGCCGGGACACCGAGTGCAAAGATGATCCAGCCGATCGGCATCGGGGTTGCAGCCTGGTCCATGGGCGGTGCTCCTGGTCGGCGGAACTGTTCTCGGCTTCCACCGGCAGCTTACTGATACGGTCACAAATGTCTCGACTGACGCTCGCCGGCGGTTCCTCGCCATGATCTGGCGCAGGTTGTATCAACGGGGTCGGTAGACGTCGCGGCGTTGCTGAACTCGGTGGAGTCGGCTCAGATGTGGTCGCGCAGGCGAAGCCGCTCGCCTTGGGATGCTTCAAGCCGTGAACGTCGCAACGACTCGATCAATTCGTCGTCGCGAACGATATCGAGTGACTCCTCGAGGGATTCGAGGTCGTCGGGGCTCATCATGACGAATGATGGTTGGCCGTTGCGGGTCACAAGGATGCGGTCGTGTTGGTCTTCGACCCGGTCGGCCAGCTCGGACAGGCGCGCCTTCGCTTCTGAGAATGGGAGAGTCTCGCTCATCTCGGACACCGGTCAACCGCCCCGAGGAACCGCTCCAGCCACCCTGCCACCTCCCCGTACCAGTGGATCGAGTTGGCCGGTGACAGGATCCAGTGGTTCTCGTCGGGGTAGTGGACGAGCCGTGCCTCGACGCCTTTGGCCTTGAGGACGCCGTACAGCTCGAGGCCCTGGCCGACCGGGACCCGGTAGTCGCGGTCGCCGTGGATCACGAGGGTGGGGGTGACGTACCCGGCCGAGAACGCCGCCGGGCTCCAGCGGTTCACCCGGTCGAGGTCGTTCCAGACCTCCGCTCCGTAGGCCGACGCTCGGCCCATGGTGATGTCTGAGGCGTACATCGACGGCAGGTTGGTGACGGCGGCGTGGGCGATCGCACAGGCGTAGCGGTCGGTCTGGCCGATCAGCCACGACACCAGGTACCCGCCGTAGGAGCCGCCGGTGATGGCCATCCGATCCGGGTCGGCAAGGCCGGTTTCGATGAGATGGTCGGTGGCGCGCTCGATGTCGGTGGCGGGCAGGTCCCCCCAGGCGCCGCGGATCGAGGCGGCGTAGTCCTGGCCCCAGCCGGTGGACCCGTGGAAGTTGACGAGGGCGGCCCGCCGGTCGGAGCCGCAGAACAACGCCGGGTGCCAGCGCCAGTGCCACACGTCGGTCCAGGCGCCGTGAGGTCCGCCGTGGATCATGTGAACCAGCGGGGCCGGACCCATGACTCGTGGTGGCGTGACCACGAACATCTGGGTCTGGCGTTCGGCTGCGCCCGTGTAGCGCACGTCCTCGACGGTGGGCAGGTCGACGCCTTCGAGCGCCGGCCGAGTGAAGTCGGTGATCGGTCTCACACCTTCACTGACCAGAACCAGCTCGGAGGGGGCGGTGATGCGGGAGCGGGTGGCGACCAGGGTGCCGTCACCCAGCGGGAGGGGAGAGCCGAGGGTGCCGTCCCGGGCGATCTCGGTGATCGACCCGTCGGGACGCAGACGCCACAGCGGCTGGCGGGCGTCGTCCTCCGCTTCGAACACCAGGTCTTCGCCGTCGAACGCCCAGCCCGACGGTGAGCGCTCCCAGTCCGCGGTGAGCGTGCGTTCGGTGCCGTGGTCGAGCCGGTGCTCGATCAGCCGGACCCGATCGGCGTAGAAGTGCGGGTCGGGCTGTCCCCCGTACACCAGCACCGAGCCGTCGGGCGAGAAACGGGGGTGGGAGGCGTGGCCGTCCAAGTCGGACGTCACACATCTGGTGGCAGCCGACTCCACGTCGGTGAGGAACAGCGCCCAGCGGATCTCGGCGTCGGCCGGATCGACCCGGTTGGCGCACCACGCCACGACGGTGCCATCGGGGGAGATGTCGATGTCGTCGACCGGGTCGCCGGTGTTGTCCCAGCGCATCCACCGTTCCGAATCGGGCGTGAGGTTTCGGACCGAGCCGTCGAGCCCGACCAGGAACAGGTGCGGAACCTCGCCGGTTGTCAGCCAGCGGTCCCAGTAACGGAACACCGCCTGCTCGGTCGATTGGCCGGTGACCGCCTGTTCGGATCGGCGGTCCCGTTCGGTTGCCGTCGCCTCCGGGTCGAGCTGTCCCCGCAGCAGGTTGGCCACCACAACCAGCCGCTCTCCGTCGGGCATGAAGCGGGCGCCGATCACCCCGAGTGGCAGGTCGGTGACCTGCTCGGGCTCGCCGCCGTCCATCGCCATCACGTGCACCTGCCCACGCCCGTCCACCTGGCGCACGAAAGCCAGGCGGTTGCCGTCGGGAGACAACACCGGCCTGGATGCTGACGAGGTGGTGAGTCTCCGGGGCGCCCGCCCGTTCGTGAAGACCTCCCACAGCGTCGTGGTTCCCCTGTATTCGCCCAGGTCGTAGGAGGTGACCGGCACCACCACCCGACCGGCGGCAACCGCCGGCGTGCCAACCCGCGGAATCGACCACAGTCGTTCGGGAGTGAGGAGTTCGCCCATGTCGGCGACCCTACCCTGTGGCTTCTGGCTTCTGGCTTCTGGCCTCTGGCCTCTGGCCTCTGGCTTCTGGCTTCTCTCTCTCTCCTAGGGTTCGCTCATGAGATTTGGAGCGTTTGTACCGCAGGGATGGCGTCTCGACCTGGTCGGGATCGACCAGGACCGGCACTGGGAGACGATGACCGAGGTGGCCCGCACCATCGAGGACTGCGGCTACGAGTCGTTGTGGGTGTACGACCACTTCCACACGGTGCCGGTGCCCACCCAGGAAGTCACCTATGAGGCGTGGACCCTGATGGGTGCTCTTGCGGCGGTCACCTCGACGGTCCGCCTCGGGCAGATGTGCACCTGCAACTCGTACCGCCCTCCGTCGTACCTGGCCAAGGTGGCGGCCACCATCGACGTCATCTCCAACGGTCGGCTGGAAATGGGGATCGGCGCCGGCTGGTATCAGGCCGAGTATCTGGGCTACGGCTACGACTACCCGAAGGACTCGGTGCGGATCGGCCAGCTGCGCGAAGCGGTCGAGATCATGCAGCGGATGTGGACCGAGAACGAGGTCCACTTCTCCGGTGAGCACTACCAGCTGGAGGGCGCCATCTGCCAGCCCAAGCCCGTGCAGACGCCGGGCATCCCGCTGTGGATTGCCGGTGGTGGCGAGAAGCTCACACTGAACATCGCCGCCCGCCACGCCGCCTACACCAACTTCGGAAACACCCTCGACGAGTTCAATCACAAGTCCCAGGTGCTCGCAGGCCACTGCGCAGAGGTGGGTCGTGACTTCGACGATATCGTGCGGTCCACCAACTTCAACGTCGTGTGCGAGGCCACCGAAGCCGACGTGAAGGACCGGCTCGACTGGATCTACCACCACTACTCGGCGTTCGTCCCCGAAGACCGGGCGGTTGGGGTTCGCAAGTTGTTCTCCCACTTCGCCGGAACCCCCGACCAGCTCATCGAGAAATTCGAGCCATGGGCCGACGCCGGCATGGGGTACGCCATCGCCTACTTCGCCGAGGCAGCCCATTCGACTGCCGGGCTGGAACTGTTCGCCAGGGAAGTGGTCCCGAGTCTCTGAGAAGAGAGGAATCCGGAACGTGGCAACCGGGCGACCGTCAACCCTGGCCATCAGAAGAACGCCGGAAGCAGGAGGCCAGAGGCCGGAGGCCCGGAATCCGGAACGTGTGCCGCGCCCAGGGGAACTCGTACCGGTAGGAACGCGGTGCTACCATTTGTTCATGGCAGTGCGGAAGTTGTCGGTGGCGTTGGATGAATCAGTCGCAGCGGAGGCGGCGAGTGCGGCAGAGCGTCGCGGAGTGAGTCTGTCGGCCTGGCTCAATGCTGCGGCGGAGCGGGCGCTGGTCGTCGAGCATGGTCTGGCCGCAGTACGCGACTGGGAAGACGAGCGGGGCGAGCTGAGCGCCGACGAACTCGCATGGGCGGACTCGGTCCTCGATCGTGCCGCTGCCGCCGGGGCTGTGTCCTGAGGGATGGCAGGACTCACCTACGACACCGGTGCATTGATCGCCGCCGAGCGCAGCGACCGGCGGATCTGGGCGCTCCATCGGCGAGCGTTGGAGCGGGGGATCGTACCGACGGTGCCCGCCGGTGTAGTGGGTCAGGGTTGGCGGGATGGGCCGCAGGCGCAGATGCCGCGTCTGTTGGCCGGGTGCCGGATCGAGGTTCTCGATGAAGCACGAGCCCGATCTGCGGGTGCGGCGTGTCGCGCGTCGGGGAGTGCAGACATCGTCGACGCGTCGGTTGTCGTCGGTGCGGCAGCTCGAGGCGATCTCGTGGTGACGAGCGACCCCGCCGACCTGTCGGTCCTGACCGCGGTACTGAGAGTGGATCTGGAGATCGAAGCGATCTGATCCTCCGCCTCTGATGCCCAGGGGGGGGGACCCCCCCTCCCCCCCCCCCC
>JBHJOH010000228.1:0-8349 GCA_050329955.1 Acidimicrobiia bacterium
CTCGGCCACGCCCAGCCGGTGCCGAACACGAAGATGGTGACGAAGAACAGGCCGGCGGTGGACCAACTGCGCCCCATCAGGAAGAAGGCGAAACCGCCCGCCGCCATCATCACGGTGAGGATCGAGAAGTGGATGGGTGGGTGACGATCGCCGATCCAGCCGTACCCGATGCGGATGAGAATGCCGAGCGCGCTCCCGATCGACAGGAAGGTGCCGGCGATGCCCGGGCTGATGCCGCCCGACACGGCCGACTCGACATAAAAAGCCCCGAGGGAAGCGGAGGCGTTGACGGCGAAGAAGGCGGACAGCGACAGGATCCACACCGGCCGGCCCGGGACATCCGATCGGAGTCCCCGGGTGAACCGCCCCGCTCCCTGTTCCACGTTCCATCCGGCGATGATGGGGATGGCGGCGATCCCGGCCGCCACGAACGCCCACCGCCATCCGACGGTGAGCCCGATCAGGGGCACGGCTGCCCCGGCCAGCATGGTGGCATAGGGCCCGGCCGACTGTTTGATGGCGAAGCCGACCCCCTGGCGCTTGAGCGGGAAACCGCGGGCGAGGGCCAGGTTGGTGGCGGGAAAGGCGATCCCGTTCCCGACCCCGGCCACGACCAGAAACCCGGCCATCCACGCCCAGCTGGCGGCGAGCAGGGCGATACCGAGCGAGGTGACCATGCTGAGCATCGCCGCCAGCGACATCGCCCGGGGGCCGCCCAGCCGTTCCGCCAGGCGCCCACCGAACATGGTGGTGCTGGCGGAGGCCAGGTAGTAGAGGGTGGCGAGGGCACCGAGGGCGGTTTCGCCGAAGCCCAACTCGGGGCGGATGAACACCGCCATGGCCCCGGTCGTGAAGATCGGCAGGGCCCCGAGGATGATCGAGAGGGTGGTGGCGAGCAGGGTCGGGACCGGCCGGTTGACCAGCCCGACCCGCTCGTCGTCACTCACGCCTGTGGATCCCACACTTTCACCACCTCGTCGGCGGCGAGCCGCGCGACGTCCTCGGAACTCATCCCGAGACGCTCGGTGAGAATGGCGGCGGTGTGCTCGCCCAGCATCGGTGCCGGGTTGTGCGGCATCTCCCAATCACTGAACTTGACCGGCGACGGCGGGTACTTCACCTCGCCGAGCGTGGGGTGCTGGTAACTCGCCACCATCCCCCTCGCCTGGGTCTGGGGGTCCGAGAACACCTCGTCGACGTCGTTGACCGGCGCCGATGGGATGTCGAACTCGTCGAGGATCCGCGCCCACTCACCCTTGGTGTTGGTCTTGAACGCCTCCTCCAGGATCGGCACCACGTAGTCGCGGTTCTGGAGACGGGTGGCGTTGTCGATCGACCTGGGGTCGTCCTTCAGGTCGGGACGTCCGATGGCATCGCACAGGTTGCGCCAGAACTTCTCGTCCCTGGCCGCCACCACCACGTATCCGTCGCTGGTCTCGAACGCCTGCCACGGCACCATGTGGGCGTGGGCGGTCCCCTGCCGGGTCACCGCCTTGCCGGTGTTGAGGTGGTCGAGGGCGTCGTAGCCGAGCATCGACACCAACGAGTCCAACATGGCGACGTCAGCATGCCGGCCACCACCGTTGATGCCGCGGCCGGCGAGTGACGCCAGCACCGAGATGCAGCAGAAGATGCCACCGGAGATGTCGGCGATCGGGATCCCCACCCTGGCGGGTGGGCCGTCGGCTTCCCCGGTGATGTCCATGTGGCCCGAGTAGGCCTGCACCACCAGATCGAACGCCGCCTTGTCACGCGCCGGCCCGAACTCGCCGAAGCCGGTGACCGACACCGTGATGATGTCTGGGTTGCGCGCCTTCAGCGTCTCGTGGTCGATCCCGAGCCGCTTCATCACTCCCGGCCGGAAGTTGTCGATCACCACGTCGGCTGTGTCGACGAGCTTGTAGAACACCTCGAGCCCCTCGGGACTCTTGAGGTCGATCACCACGCTCTTCTTCCCCCGGTTCATGAACAGGTGGATGGCACTCTGATCGCCGAACGGCGCGATCTTGGGGTTGCGGGCGGTGTCACCGGTGAACGGCTCCACCTTGATGACCTCGGCCCCCAACTCCGCCAGGATCGCCCCCCCGTAGGTGCCGGCGATGACCTGCCCGAGCTCGATGACGGTGACGCCGGTCAGCATGAGGAACAGCCTTTGCCGAACGCAGAACGCCGAACGCCGAACGCCTGAGAAACGCCGAACGCCAAACGCTGAACGCCGAACGCCCAGACTGCGTCAGCTGCTGGCTCGACTCCTGCAGCACTTGCTGCCCGGAACCGTTCAGTCCCGCGACACGCTCTCGCCCGTGCCTCAGGCGTTCTGCGTTCTGCGTTCTGCGTTCTGCGGATGTCAGACCGAGAGGCCCGTCCAGTCGTCTGCCCTCTCGTCACCATTCGAGCTTCACCACCTCGCGCTCCTTCGCCGACAGGTCGACGGCGCGGGAGATCTTGAGCACGTCGAGGCCTTCCTGCCCGGTGGCGAGGATGGGGTCCTGGCGGTTCTGGCCGACGGCGTTGATGAAGGCGTGGGTCTCCTCCTGCATGGCACCGAAGTGCTCACCGAGGGCCCAGTCGCCCGGCATGTAGGAGCCGAGCATCGCCACGTTCATGGTGGCGTCGGGCACGTAGGGAGACGGGATCGACTTGGTGGAGGCCATCAGCACGTCGCGGTGGTCGTCCTTGACACTGATGGTGCCCTCACGGCCGAAGACTTCGAAGTCCATGCTGGCCACATATGCCGGCCAGAAGTAGGGCAGCTCCCAGCTGACACCCAGGTTGGCGACGGTGCCGTCGTCGTAGGTCATCACACACCAGGTGGAATCGAGCGCTCCGTACTCCTCGTAGATCTTGCCCTTGGTGGAGCCGGCGGCGTAGACGCTGGTGGGGCGACGATCGGGGATGTACCAGTTGAGCAGGTCGAACAGGTAGGTCATGGTGTTGACCGACGGAGTGGTGGAGTTGGCCCGGCTGATCACCGACCGGGCCACCGAGTCGGCCAGGTAGATGGTCGCCTTGGCGCTGGTGACGTCGCCGATGTAACCCTGGAGCATGTGCTCCTTGATGGCCAGGTAGCGGCGACGGAAGCGCTGGGTGAAGCCGGTGTAGATGCGCACGCCGTATTCCTCGGCGGCAGCCATCAGCTTGTGGGCCTCGTCCTCTTCGATCGTGAACGGCTTCTCGATCATGACGGCCTTGCGGGCCTGGATGGCGGCCATCGCCGGCTCGTAGTGGGCGTTCTCGGTGGAGGCGATGATCACGGCGTCGACGTCGTCACGGGTGACGACTTCCATGGCATCGGTGGCAACCACATCCGCCATGCACGAGTCGCCGAGTCGGCGAGCCTTCTGCTCGTCGATGTCGGCTACGGCCAGGAAGTCAACCGAGGGGTGACGGTGGGCGATCTCGGCACGCAGCGACCCGATGGTGCCTGCGCCGACGACGGCGACACCGACGCCGCCGGGGATGAAACGTGGTCTGCTCACGCGTTCGCCTCCAATCGGGCCTTCGCCCGCTCTGCTGCTTCGGCTCGGGCGATGACGACCCGGGCTACCCGGGCCACGGCGTAGTCGACCATCCGCCCGTCGACGGCGATCGAGGCCGATCCTTCCTCCAACGCCTGTTCGAAGGCCGCCAGCACTTTGCGCTGGTAGGCAACCACTTCGGGGGCAGGGGTGAAGACGTCGTTGATGACCGCCACCTGGGCGGGATGGATTGCCACCTTGCCCACGTAGCCGAGGGTGCGGGCCAACTCGCTCTCCACCCGGAGGGCGTCGAGGTTGCGGAAGTCCATGAACACCGCTTCGAAGGGGTGCTGGATGCCGGCGGCCCGCGACTCCATCAGCATCTGGGAGCGGGCCTGCATGAGGCCGGTGCCCTCGGGCGTCCACTCACAGCCCAGGTCGGCCACCAGGTCGCCCTGCTCGCCGCCGCCGAACATCATGCACTCCACCCGATCGCTGGCAGTGGCCATGTCGTAGGTGTTGCGGATGCCGAGGCCGCTCTCGATGAGCGGGATGATCTCCATCGTGCCGGCCTCGTGGCCGAAGGCCATCTCAAGGGCGGTGAGGGCACCGTCGATCTCCTTGATCACACCCGGCTGCTCGGCCTTGGGGATCATCACGCCGGTGACGCCGGCCTTGCCGGCGGCGACGATGTCGTCCCACATCATCCCGGTCTCGACGGCATTGGTGCGAACGTAGAGGGGGATCGGCGATGCCGGGAGGTCCGACAGCAGTTGGCGGGCGACCGGCTTCTGGTCGAGAGCGACGGCGTCCTCGATGTCGATGATCACGGCGTCGGTGCCGGACTTGATCGCCTTCTCAATGAGGTCAAGCCGGTGGCCCGGCGTGAACAGCATCGAACGGAGTCCTTCCATGAGGATGGGTACCTTTCCTGTGCGGGTTGTTGGGTCCTGCGTTGGTTTACTTGGTCCTGCGTTGTTTACTTGATTGCCATCGGGTTGAGCGGGGAGCCGACCGCCCGGGTGAACGGGAGCGGCGGACCGCAGAACATGAACTCGTAGACGCCGTCGGCGGCGCAGTCATCGGCGATGGGGTCGAGGTCGAAGATCTCGCCGAGCCACAGGCCCATCCCGGCGATGAACACCAGATGCAACGGCTGGCTGGTGTCGGGGGTCTCGTTGGGTCGGACCTCCAGGCCCCAGGTGTCGGTGGCCACCGCTGCCACGTCGCGCTCGGCGATCCAGTCGACGCTGGCGATGCCGAGGCCGGCGGCGTCGCCTCCGGCGTAGTCGCCCCAGGTGCCGGCGGCACGGGCCATGGTCATGGCGCCGGTGCGCACGAACACGAAGTCGCCCACTCCCACCTCGATGCCGCCCATCTCGGCCGCCCGGTCGAGGTCGTCACCGGAGATGGGGTATCCCGGTTCGAGCCACTCGACTCCCAGCGCCCGCGGGATGTCGAGCAGCACGCCACGGCCCACCATCGAGTCGCAGGCGTTCTTGACCGAACCCCGCAGGGCACCCTTGCTGCTGACCATCTCGGCGCCGAAGCCGTTGTAGATCTTGTTCTCGAACACCACGTGCCCGGGGGCGTCCCACTGGGTGCCGCTCTGCAAGGGCATGATGATGAGGTCGTCGGTGCCGCGGAAGTGCTTGTCGACACCGCCGTAGAAGTCGCGGACCGAAGCGCCCGAGATGACGTCGGATCCGTCGCGGATCATGAGGTGGATCGGGTTGAAGCGGCCCAGGTTGCCGGTCTGAGGGCCGGCTTCGTCGTAGGGAAGCGCCATCGAGATGGTGACACCACGTGTGACGAGTTTGGAGGCGGCGATCACGTGTTCCGGCCTGACCAGGTTGAGGGTGCCTTTCTCGTCGTCATCACCCCAACGTCCCCAGTTGCCGTGGCGCTCGATCAGCGCCCGAATAGTCTCGATGGTGGGTGATTCTGACAAGGGCACACCTCCACTGTGGGCCGCGGCGTCTCACTTCATGAGACGCGATTGGACAGCTCCAACCTTACGGTCGATCCGCCCGGGCTGTCAACAGATTGAGACCTCCCAGAGAATCCCAGTTGACAGTCCGGAGCGGTCGTCGGTAGCCTCTTTTGATACGGACGTCTCGTGAAGTGAGACGGATTCGCGCTCAGCGGATCAACTACAGATCACCAGCGAAACATCATCGCCAGCGACACATCAACGAATCGGTCGGGGAAACCCTCGTGGCCCGGCCCGAGTGGAAGGCCTGCCATTCATGGACATCGAGTTCACGCCCGAACAGGAACTGTTTCGATCCACCGTTCGTGACTTCTGCGACCGGGAGATCACCCGCGAGTACGTCCGTGAGTGCGACCGCGACCGCCGCCCCCCGACCGAGCTCTACAAGAAGCTCGGCGAGCAGGGCTGGCTGGGGATCAACATCCCCGAGGAGAACGGCGGTGCCGGCGGTGGGGCCGTCGAGGTGGCGATCCTTCTCGAAGAACTCGGCAAGTCGTTCCTCGACCTGGCGTTCTGGGCGTTCCGGGCGGTGACCTGGGGCGGTCTCGCCATCAGCCGTGACGGAACCGAGCAGCAGAAGGAAGAGCTGCTTCCCAAGGTCGCCTCGGGTGAGCTGTCGGTGTGCTTCTCGCTCACCGAGCCCGACGCCGGCTCCGACGCCGCCTCCATTTCGCTGAAGGCCGAACGGGACGGCGACGACTTCATCCTCAACGGCCAGAAGGTGTTCACCTCCGGCTTCAAGGCATCCGACATCGACGTGGTCGCCGCCCGCACCTCGTCGGAGGGCAAGAAGCACCACGGCATCACCAACTTCCTGGTCGACTGTGACACCCCCGGCCTGGAATGGCACCCGATCGAGACGCTCGGTCACTGGCCACTCGGGACCGCCATGCTCACCTTCACCGACGTGCGGGTGCCGGCGAGCCGCATGTTGGGCGAGCTGCACAACGGCTGGAACGACCTGGGCGTGTACCTGCGCTATGAACGCCTGTGCCTGTCGGCCGCCCGAACCGGCGCCGCCAAGGCCGCCCTGGCGGACTCGATCGACTACGCCAAGACCCGCAAGCAGTTCGACCAGCCCATCTCGAATTTCCAGGCCGTCGCCCACCGTCTCGCCGACATGCAGGTGATGACCGAGATCTCCGACACGCTGGTGTACCGCTCCGCCGCCCGCCTCGACAAGGGCAAGGCCACCACCCGCGATGCCGCCATCCTCAAGCTGTATGCCTGCGAGGCCTACAAGCAGGTGGCGGACATGGGCCTGCAGGTGTTGGGCGGGTACGGCTACACCATGGAGTACGACCTCCAGCGTCACTTCCGCGAGTCGAGGCTCGGCGTGATCGGCGCCGGGACCTCCGACATCCAGAAGAACATCATCGCCAAGACGATGGGGTTGTGATGGGCGTCATCACCGACGAAGCCCGCCAGTGGGCCCAGAGCGAGTTCCCCCGCTACGTCTTCGACGTGGGGCGCCGGGACATCCAGAAGTACGCCCACGCCATCGGCGAGACCAACCCGATCCACTTCGACCCGGCCGCCGCCGCCGAGGCGGGTTACGCCGACATCGTGGCGCCGCCGTTCTTCCCGTACGTGATCCGGATGCACGCCTCGCACATGGTCGGAAAGGACCAGCTGGAGCCGGACGGTTCGGCCACCGCCGACGTCCCACCCCTGCCCACCACCCGGGCGATGGCGGGAGAGATCACCATCGAGTTGGGCGAGCCGATCGTCGCCGGTGACGTAGTCACCGTCGACAAGCGCATCATCGACCTGTTCGAGAAGGAAGGGCGCAGCGGCACCCTGGTGTTCGTGAAGATGGAGTTCACCTTCACCAACCAGCAGGGCGACGTCGTCGCCCGCGAGGAATTCACGAGGATCTACCGATGAGCGACATCCCGGTCGTCACCCGCACACCCGACGCCGTCGACCTGTTCCTGTTCAGCGCCTCGTCGTGGCTGATCCACCGGATCCACTACGACGTCCCGTTCACCACCGAACACGACGGACACCCCGGCCTCCTCATCCACGGACCGCTCCAGGGGACCTACCTGGTGCAGGCCGCCCAGCAGGCACTGGGGCCGAAGGCCCGGCTCAAGTCGATCACCTACAAACACCTGGCGCCCGCCTACCTCGGCGACGCTCTCGACTGCGGCGGTTCGATCATCGAGACCGACGGCTCCAAGGTGACCGCCGAGGTGTGGATCCGCAAGGAGGACGGCACCGTGACCACCACCGGCACCGCCGTCTTCGAGGTGGCCACATGACGACCGGCGCCGTCGTTCTCGCCGAGATGCTGGAGGCCTACGAGGTCAGCCATGTCTTCCACGTCCCGGCGGTCGTCCGCCGGACCATGGTCGAGATCGAGGCGAGGACCGGGATCAAGCGGATCCGCCCCCACGGCGAGAAGCCGGCCGCCTACATGGCCGACGGCTACGCCCGCGCCTCGGGCCGCCCCGGGGTGTGCATGGCGCAGGTGATCGGCGCCCTCAACCTGGCGGCGGGGCTGCGGGATGCCTACCTGGCGCACGTGCCCGTGATCGCCATGACGGGCGGACGTGATCCCAGCACCAAGTTCCGCAAGGTGTACCAGGAGATCGACGACGTTCCCGCCTTCGAACCGGTCACCAAGTTCAACGCCACCATCGACTCGGTTGAGCGCATCCCCGACATGCTCCGCCAGGCCTTCCGGGTCGCCACCACCGGCGCCCCCGGCCCGGTGCACCTGCAGTTCCGGGGCAACGAAGGGCAGCTCGACCAGGACGAAGCCGAGATGGACGCCCGGGTCGAAGCCCAGTTCGCCTCGGTCCCGCCCTACCGTCCCCTCCCCGACGACGACTCGGTGCGGGCGGCCCTCGGATTCATCGAAGCCGCCCAGCGCCCGGTGATCGTGGCCGGCGG
>JBHJOH010000229.1:0-8539 GCA_050329955.1 Acidimicrobiia bacterium
ACATGGCGATGTGGGTGAACACGAGTGCTCCCTGATGGTGGCAGCGGGACCCTACCCGATTTGGTCGGCCATCTCGCCGGGGTCGGTGACAGGCAGATTGCAGGCGAATCCTTCGCACACGTAGGCGCTGGTGCGGTCGGTGGCGCCGCGTCCGGCCAGCAGCGGGATGGGTTCGCGCCCATCGACGCTCACCGCCAGCACTGCGTGCGGTCGGTATCGCGACCAGAAGTGCTCGACGAACCTGCCGGCATCCGGCCCCGCCACTGCAACTTCCCGGAGACCGTGGTGCATCGAGGCCAGCACTGCGGCCAGGTGCCCGACGCCGGCGGGATACCTCTCCAACAGCACGGCACCCGCACTCACCGTTGCCCGGGCGGCGTCGGCGAGACCCGCCTCGCCGGTGAACAAGGCCAGCCACATGAGGGCCTCGGCGGCTAGGGAGTTACCCGAGGGGAGGGGGTTGTCGAGCTGATCCTTGGGGCGCTTCACCAATGCCTCGGCGTCGACGGCGGTGGTGAAGAACCCGCCGGCGGGATCGGAGAACAACTCGGGGATGAGACGGGTGATGCGCTGGGCGGCCTCGAACCATTCGATTTCTCCGGTGGCCTGGTAGAGCGTGAACAACCCAACCGCCACCGAGGCGTGATCCTCGAGGAAGCCGACGATGCGGGCCTCGCCCTCCGACCACGATCGCAGCACACGGCCGTCGTGGGTGGTCATACGTTCGATGATGAATCGGGCGCACGCCCGGGCGTCGTCGAGCAGGTCGCTGCGTCCCAGCGAGGCTCCGGCCTCGGCGAAGGCCCGGAGGGCGATGCCATTCCACGATGCCACCACCTTGTGGTCGAGGCCGGGGCGGACGCGTTCCGCCCGAGCGGCGAACAGGGCGCTTCTCGAGCGGTCGAGTGAGGCTCGGACCGAGGCGACCGTGCGGCCGGTGAGCTCGGCCACTTCGGTGGCCGTCCGAGCGACATGGAGGACGTTGCTTCCCTCGAAGTTACCCTCCTGCGTCACGCCGAACGCCAGCAGCGCCACCGCCAGGTCGTCGGGCTCGAGGACGTCGGCCACCTCCTGGGCGGCCCACAGGTAGTACCTGCCTTCCTCGCCCTCCGAGTCGGCGTCCTCGGCCGAGAAGAACCCGCCCTCCGGATGGCGCAGATCGCTTCTGAGATACTCGAGGGTCTCCTCCGCGATCGACGCCAGCTCGGGGTGGCCCAGTTCCCGCCACGCCCACAGGTAGAGGCGGGCCAGCTGGGCGTTGTCGTACAACATCTTCTCGAAGTGCGGCACCAGCCAGGTCGAGTCGGTGGAGTACCTGGCGAAACCGCCGCCGAGTTGGTCGTAGATCCCGCCGCGCGCCATCGCCACCAGCGTCGCCCCGAGCATCTCCCCTGCCCGGGGCGCCCACGGCTCGTCGACGATGCGAAGCAGGAACTCCAGGACCGGCTGTTGGGGAAACTTGGGGGCGGATCCGAACCCGGCGTGCACGGGGTCGTAGGCCGCCTCCAGGGCCCGGTAAGCAGCCTCAACCACAGCCTGCCCGGGGAAGGTTCCACCTATGGGGATACGCCGGCTGATGGTCTCGGTGAGTCGTTCGGCCTGCTCGGTTATCTCGTGGCGGCGGTTCTCCCAGGCGTCGGTGATCGCTTCGATCACGGAACCGAACGTCGGCATGTGTCCGCGGGGGCGGTTGGGGAAGTAGGTCCCGGCGTGGAAGGGCTCGCCGCCGGGTGTCATCCACACTGTCATCGGCCAGCCGCCGCGACCGGTCATGGCCTGAACCGCTTCCATGTAGACGGCGTCCACGTCGGGCCGTTCCTCGCGATCCACCTTCACGTTCACGAACCGACGGTTCATCTCGGCGGCGGTGGCCTCGTCCTCGAACGACTCGTGGGCCATGACGTGGCACCAGTGGCATGCCGAGTACCCAACCGACAGAAGGATCGGCACATCGCGCTCCCGGGCGGCGGCGAAGGCCTCCTCGCCCCACTCGTACCAGTCGACGGGGTTGTCCCGGTGTTGGCGGAGGTAGGGCGATGTCGAGTCTGCCAATCGGTTGACCATGTTCCGAGTCTGGTCGAATCGGATCCGCTCGGGGCCCGGGACGGGACACCTCACAAGCGATACGGGGTGCCAATCGCTCCTCTTCCGGGCTGGCAGCTGCTTCCTCGCCGGCGCTGCCGGTTCTCCGACACCGTCTCTGGGGTCTTTCAACGGCTGCGCATGATCTCCCAGCAGGCGACGGCAGCTGCGGCGGCGACATTGAGGGAGTCGACACCGCCGGTCATGGGGATGGTGGCGACGATGTCGGCCGCTTCCAGGACCTCGTCCGAGAGTCCGTGGAACTCGTTTCCCACCACCAGCGCGGTCCGGCCCGACAGGGCGAGGCCGCCCAGGTCGGCCAGGTGGGCCGACTCGCTGGTGATGGCCATGGCGACCGTGGTGAATCCCGCCTCCCGGAGCGTCCCCATTGCAGCTGGGATGGAAGGTACCCGCGCCCACGGCAGGGTGAAAGAGGCGCCCATCGCCACCCGCAGCGCCCGCCGGTAGAGCGGATCGCAGGAAGGTTCGTCGAGGAGCAGGCCGCCGACACCGAGCCCGGCAGCCGAACGGGCCATCACCCCCAGGTTCGTCGGATTGGTGACGCGTTCGGCCACCACCAGGGTCTGGGACCCGGATACGACCTGTGGTGCGCTGCGCTCGGGGGGCCGGAGGAAGCAGGCCAGCGCACCGCGATGGATGTGCAGGCCGGTGATGGCGACCGCCACCTTTGGACCGACCCCGAACACCGGGGTGCCCTCTGGCAGGGAGGCCTCGACCAGGGTCGGGTGATCGGCCGAACGCAGCATCGAGACCGGCGTGAGGCCGGCCGCCAGCGCCTCGCCGATCAGGCGCTCACCCTCGGCGATGAACAATGGCCGCAGAGTCGGGTCGGATCGCTCCCGGTCCATGCGCAGCTGATGGTCCCGAAGCCCGATGTACACCGCTACCCGTGGATCTGCGGGGTCATCGATGGGGACGAGGGCTGTCATATGGTCCGGAGTATGGTGCCCGACTGGGCGGGTGTTTGGATCGAGGGCCGGGGACGGGGGTTTGACAATCCACCGCCTGTGGAAAAGTCTGTGGAATAACCTGGGGAAACGGCAGGTTTCCAAGAGCGAACGGAAGCGTGAACAGGCCGGGACAACTGGGGGGTTCACAAACGCCCCCCCTTCTGTCATAGTGACCACCCGGGTGACAGACCCGTTCAGCCGTACGGCCGTGAGACCGATTCTTCGAGGTTTGCTCGGGGGACATGGGGGCAATTTCACGACCTCCGGATAGCACAATGGAGGATCACACACCGTGACGTCTGCCGAGCCGCGTCGAGATGCCAAAGAGAAGACCGCCCGTAAGTCCGTCGTCAGCAAGCTGACGGATGAGCGCGGCCGCCTCACCACGGACCTCGTCTCCCAGTACCTCACCGCCATCGGTGAATACGACCTCCTCACTGCCGAGCAGGAAGTAGAGCTCGCCCAGATGATCGAGACCGGCGAACAGGCCGGGGTTCGACTCGAGAAGGGCGACTTCAAGGACAAGAAGGAAGAGATCGAGCTGCGTCGCCAGGAGCGCAAGGGCCGCGAGGCCAAGGACGCCTTCCTGACCGCCAACCTGCGCCTCGTGGTGGCCAACGCCCGTCGCTATGCCAACACCTCGGGCATCGACTTCCTCGACCTCATCCAGGAGGGCAACCTGGGTCTCATCCGGGCCGTCGAGAAGTTCGACTGGCGCAAGGGTTTCAAGTTCTCCACCTACGCCACCTGGTGGATTCGCCAGGCAATCACTCGTGCCATCGCCGACAAGTCGCGGACGGTCCGGATTCCGGTTCACCTCCATGACACCCTGGCGGCGGTACGGGCCGCTCAGGCAAGCCTCAAGGCTGAGCTCGGGCGTGATCCCCGGCCCGAGGAGATCGCCGAAGAGGCCGGTGTCACCGTCGACAAGGTCGAGCTGGCCCTCGGGGTGGCCGACACCGTGTCGCTGGAGCAGCCGGTTGGCGAAGACGGCGCCCAGCTCGGAGACTTCATCGAGGACGAAGATGCCGCCGATCCGGTGCAGATCACCGAAGAGCTGGATGTCGCCGACTCGTTGCGCAAGTCGATCGACCGTCTGCCCCAACGGGAGGGACGCATCCTGGCCCTCCGCTATGGCTTCTACGACGGCGTGCCCCGTACGCTCGAAGAGATCGGTGAGGAGTTCAACCTGACCCGGGAGCGCATCCGTCAACTCGAGAAGCTTGCCCTGTGCCGGCTGCGCCATCCCTCGTTCGGTATCCGCGAGCAGGACCTGATCTAGCACCGCTCCGGGCCCGTTCGTTCAGGACGATCACCAACGGCCGCCCCCGCCGGGGGCGGCCGTTGTCGTCTCCTCCGACCACGTTCCTGCAGACATCGCCTATCCGGTCGACGAGGTGCCATCCGCCTCTGCGCCGGCCCTGGCGGTCCTGTACGGTTCACTCCATGAGGCTCCATGATCTGGTGGGAGGCACCGCACACGTGTGCGGGCCGGACACGACCATCGAAGATGCAGCGGCGGCGATGAGTGCCAGCGGCCACGGGTCGCTCGGGGTGGTGGAAGGAGGTGCCCTGGTCGGAGTCGTGACCGAACGCGACCTGGTGCGGGCGCTCGGAGCCGGGCACGGGGCCGGCGACCTGGTCCGTCGGTGGATGACCCCCGATCCCGACGTGTTCGATCCGGGAGTCGATGTTTTCGAGGCTGCCCAATGGCTGCTGGAATCCGGATACAGGCACCTGCCGGTGGTCTCGGAAAGCGGCCGACTGCTCGGGGTGGTGTCGGTCACCGACGTCCTCGCCGGTGTCCTCGACTCGATAGAGGAGGAGGAGGACTTCGCCGAGGATGACGGCACAGACGGCCTGAGTGCCGATCTGGATGCGTCGGCCGGTTCGCACTCGACGACGGACTGACCTGATCGCCGGGTGACGCAGCATTGTGCCGGTCAGGCACGAGGCAGGGGTCGAATCGTTCGAAGTTAACCGTCCGGTGACACGCGAGCGACGACCTGGGGGGCATCGGCCGATTCTCAGCGCTATCGTCCCCGCCCGTGAGTCACCTTGGAGTCATCGCACAGCGCATCCGTCCACGCGGCCGCGTGCTTTCCCTACTCGGAGCGATGCTGCTCGCCGGATCGGTTCTGGCGCTGATGCCGTTCCCGGCATTCGGGCAGGAGGCGGACACCGGGGTACGGGTGCGACTTCAGCACCCGGATGAGGCGTCCGGCGAGAACGTTCCCGCAGTCGGTGTGGGGTTCTCGGTCAGTGCCGAGGATGGAACCATCGTCGGGTCCGGGGCCACCGACGAGGAGGGCGTGTTCTTCCTGCCGGTCGAGGTACCGGGGGGATACTTCATCGCCATCGATGCGACCACCCTGCCTGACGGGATCGGCTTGACCAGCCCTGATCGGGCCACCGTCTCGGTCACTGTCGACGCCGGCAATGTGTCATCCGCCCTGTTCGGCCTCCAGGTGGGTGAATCGACCGGCGAGGAGAGGTCCAGTGGCATCACGGCGCGCGCCGTGTCCCAACGCGTCCTCGATGGTCTCAAGCTCGGGCTCTTCCTGGCGATGGGAGCGATCGGCCTGTCGCTGATCTTCGGGACCACTGGGCTCACCAACTTCGCCCACGGCGAGCTGGTCACGTGGGGCATGCTCGGTGCGTTCTTCTTCAACGTGTACGGCCTGGTCGGGGCGTTCCCGTTCAACCGCTTCATGGAGGGTTGGCCGGCACCGTTCGGTGAAGGCGTCGACCTCATCATCGCCAGCTTGTTCGCCATTGTTCTCGGTGTCGGTTTCGGATGGCTCTCCGACGTTGCGGTGTTCGCTCCGCTCCGTCGTCGCGGTACCGGTCTCATCGCCCAGATGGTCATCACCATCGGACTCGGGCTGCTGCTCCGCTACGTGTTCCTGTTCATCTTCGGCGGGAGCAGCCGCTTCTTCGTCTCATATGCCGGTCAGCGGGAGACCATCACCATCCTGGGCGCCACCATCTCACCCAAGGACCTCATCGCCATGGTGGTTTCGATCATGGCGCTGGTGGCGATCGGTCTCGTCCTGCAGCGCACACGTTTTGGCCGCGCCATGCGGGCGGTGGCCGACAACCGTGACCTGGCATCGTCGACCGGGATCGATGTTCAGCGGGTGATCCGGCAGGTGTGGATGGCCGCAGGTGGCCTCTCCGCCCTTGGTGGTGTGTTCCTCGGACAGTCGGATCAGGTGATCTGGGACGGCGGCAACAAGAACCTCCTCCTCATCTTCGCCAGCGTCACACTCGGCGGTCTGGGAACGGCCTACGGGGCTCTCGTGGGATCCATACTGGTGGGCCTCGGGATCCAGATCTCCACGCTCTTCATTCCGGTCGAGCTGAAGAACGTGGGCGCATTGTTGCTGATGATCCTGGTGCTGCTGGTTCGACCCCAGGGCGTGCTCGGCAGGAAGGAGCGGATCGGATGACGGCAACGCTGGCAGCGATCGACTGGGGAATCCTCACCCAGCTCACCGTCTCGGGCTTCATCGGGTTCGAAGCGATGGTGTATGCCATGGCAGCCATTGGACTGAACATCCACTTCGGATATACCGGCCTTCTCAACTTCGGCCATGTCGGGTTCATGGCACTCGGTGGCTACGGCGTAGGGATCTCGATAGTCACCTGGCAGCTCAACCCCGCACTCGCCATCCTCATCGGCATCCTGTTCGCGATCGTGCTCGCCCTGCTCCTGGGTGCCCCCACCCTGCGCCTGCGAGCGGATTACCTCGCCATCGTGACCATCGCCGCATCCGAGGTCATTCGGATCTTCGCCCGCTCCACCACCCTCTCGTCCATCACCCGGGGTGCCGAGGGGCTGAGTGAGTTCGCCGGTGCCTACTACGCCCTCAGTCCCTTCACGGGAGACCGCTGCGCCTGGGGGCCGTTCTTCTTCACCTGCAACCAGCTGTTCGTCACGCTCGTCGGCTGGGCGGTCAACCTGCTGCTGGTGCTGCTGGTGTGGCAGCTGATGCGCTCCCCATGGGGTCGGGTGCTCCGGGCCATCCGAGAGGACGAGGACGCAGCCCGTGCCCTGGGCAAGAGCGCCTTCTCCTTCAAGCTGCAGTCGCTGGTGCTCGGCGGGGCCATCGGCGGCATGGCCGGGATCTTCCAGGTGATCGGCAAGTCGTCGGTTCAGCCCGACACCTTCGTGCCACCCATCACCTTCATCATCTGGACCGTTCTGATCCTGGGTGGGGCCGGACGGATCTGGGCTCCCATCGTTGGGTCGATGGTGTTCTGGGGAGTCATCAACTTCATCGAAACGCTCCTCCGCCAGACGGTGCCGTCCACCACACTCCCGATCGGTCAGCTCCGCTTCATGCTGGTCGGGCTTTTCCTCATCCTGCTCATGACCTTCCGCCCCCAGGGCATCTTCGGGTCGAAAGAGGAGATGGCGCTCAGTGCCCGGTAACGACGATCTCGTGTCGGTTGCGCACCTACCAGGGGTGGCCAAGCCCGATCCAATCCTCGTGGTGGATGGCATCCGCAGGCAGTTCGGTGGCCTCACCGCCGTCGATGTCGAACATCTCGAGATTCAGCGGGGTGTGATCACGGCGCTGATCGGTCCGAACGGCGCCGGAAAGACGACCTTCTTCAACCTGTTGACCGGCTTCGACCAGCCCAACGCCGGTTCCAAGGTGTTCAACGGGCACGCCATCGACGGGGTTGCGCCGCATCGGCTCGCCCGCAAGGGTCTCGTCCGGACCTTCCAGCTCACGAAGTCGCTCACGCTGCTCACCGTCATCGAGAACATGAAGCTGGGCGCCAAGGGGCAGAAGGGCGAGCGCTTCCTGCCCAGCCTTCTACCCGGCCTGTGGCGGGGGGAGGAGAAGGCGATCGAGGCCCGTGCCGATGAGCTCCTCGAGCGCTTCAAACTCGACCACATGCGGGAGCAGTTCGCCGGCACGCTCTCGGGTGGCCAACGCAAGCTGCTCGAGATGGCGCGGGCGCTCATGTCCTCGCCCGCCCTCATCTGCCTCGACGAACCGATGGCCGGCGTCAACCCAGCCCTCACCCAGTCGCTGCTCGAGCATGTGAAGAGTCTGCGCGACGAGGGCATCAGTGTCATCTTCGTCGAGCACGACATGGACGTGGTCCGCGACATCTCGGACTGGGTGGTGGTGATGGCTGAAGGAAGGGTGATCGCCGAAGGAACCCACGAGACCATCGGGAAGAACCAGGCCGTGATCGATGCATATCTCGGAGCCCATCACGACGCACCGCTCACCCTCGAGGAGGAGCAACAGCAGCTCGCCGAAAGTGCCGAGATCCTGGGAGAAGGGCGACCCGGTGCATGAGTGAGCAGCAGTCGGTCATCAGCCTGAAGGAAGTCGTCGCCGGGTACATCCCCGAGGTCAACATCCTCAACGGTGTCAACATGGAAGTGGCCCCCGGAGAGCTCATCGGCATCATCGGCCCCAACGGTGCCGGCAAGTCCACCATGCTCAAGGCCCTCTTCG
>JBHJOH010000230.1:0-33073 GCA_050329955.1 Acidimicrobiia bacterium
CTGACCATCTGATCGCCGCGCTCGGCGACCCACCGTTCACCTGGGGCCGCTCGCTCCCGGGCTCAACCGCCGAGCTCCGAGGGCGCTATCGCCGTGCCCTCGTTGCCGCCGACGACGGAGACATCGCCCAGCTGCTCGACTTCGCCCGCCGCTGACGGCCGGGCACGGGATCCCATTGACCCGCCGAACCGGATAGGTTGGAACCATGAAACGAGTCCTCGCAGTGATCGCCGCCGGGGCCGCCGGCGTGGTGGGATACCGCCGCACAACCACCACGGAGGTGGCACCGTCGCTCGATGCCGAACAGGTCGGCGTACCGTTCGGCGACCACACCATCGCCACCTACCGGCGCGGAAGCGGAGCGCCGATCGTGCTGGTCCACTCGGTGAACGCCGCCGCCTCGGCTGCGGAGATGCGGCCGCTGTTCGACCGACTCCCGGCCGACCGGCGGGTCGTCGCTCTCGACCTGCTCGGCTACGGCCGATCGTCCCGACCGGCCGAACGCCACACACCCGAGTCGATGTCGGGCGGTATCGAGGCGGTGCTGGAGGATCTCGGCGAGCCGTGCGACATCGTCGCCCTGTCGTTGGGATGTGAGTTCGCCGCCCGGGTGGCGATCGACCGACCCGATCTGGTTCGCTCCCTCACGTTGATCTCGCCCACCGGGATGCGATCCGACCAGGACCGCTCGTTCCAGGTACCGGCGCTGGGAGCACTCATCCGCTCCCCCATCGCCGGCGAGCTGCTGTATGCCGCTCTCGCCTCGAAGCCGTCGATCGGCTACTTCCTCGGAAAGTCGTTCCGGGGCCCGGTCGATCCGGGGATGAAAGCCGACGCCCATCAGACCTCTCGGCACCGCAACGCCCGCTTCGCCCCGGCGTCGTTCCTGGAGGGTGTCCTGTTCACACCCCACGCCGTCGAGGCGCTGTACGAACGCGTGAGCCAACCGGTGCTGGTGATCGCCGATGAGGACCCTTACACCGACTTCGGCGCCCTCGACTGCCTGCTCGCCCGGCACCACTCCTGGCAGTGGTACCGCCTCTCCCCGCACCGCGGCCTCCCCCAGTTCGAGCAGCCCGACGCCACCGCCGCGGTGATCGAAACCTTCCATCGGAGCCCGGTCGAACCGACAGTGTGACCGGTCCTTTACGGCGGGAAGTCGCCCTGGGCACGGCCGGCTGGTACCGCAACCAACAGACCCAGCAATGCCGGGGTCAGCCCGCTCAGGTGCGACCCATCATCGATACCACTCCGCAGTTCACCTGCGGCGCCGACAACTCCGCTGAAATCATTCGAGCGGGATTGCGGACTCCAGAGGGCCCACCGTCTCGGGCGAGTCCCGACGGTGGCGCCAACACTATGCACGACGTTTGAACGGTCGTCACGGATTCGGAATGGGGAGCCCAGGCCGGGGGCTCACGCCGCGCCGACCCGGCGAACCCCGGAGGAGTGCGAACAGCCCAGGCGACGGATAACGGACAACCCGCATCGGGGGATTCGGTCGTGTACGTTCGGATTGCAGTCCACGATGGCGCACGGAAGGGGAACGGCGACATGAACACCAAACCACTGGCAGCCGAGCTGATCGGCACGTTCTGGTTGGTACTCGGCGGATGCGGAGCGGCGGTGCTGGCAGCCGACTTCGGACTCGGCGGCAACGACACCAGCCTCGGGCTGGGGTTCCTGGGCGTGAGCCTGGCGTTTGGCCTCACCGTCGTGACCGGCGCCTACGCACTCGGGCACATCTCAGGCGGGCATTTCAACCCGGCCGTGACCCTGGGACTGGTGGTGGCCGGGCGCTTCGAGCTGAAGAACGCCGCCGGGTACATCGTCTCGCAGGTCGTGGGGGGGCTTCTGGCCGCCGGGACCATCTTCCTGATCGCCTCCGGCCAGGACGGGTGGGCGATCGGCGACGGCGCCGGGGCGTTCGCCACCAACGGCTACGGCGACCTCTCCCCCGGCGGCTTCGGGCTGGGCGCCGCCTTCCTCACCGAGGTGGTGCTGACGGCGGTGTTCCTGATCGTGATCCTGGGTGCCACCGCCAAGAAGGCGGCGCCGGCCATGGGTGGACTGGCGATCGGGCTGTCGCTCACGCTGATCCACCTGGTGTCGATCCCGGTTACCAACACCAGCGTCAACCCGGCCCGGTCGACCTCGCAGGCGATCTTCGCCGGCGGTGAGCACATCGGCCAGCTGTGGCTGTTCTGGGTTGCCCCGATCATCGGAGCGGCGTTCGGTGCGGGCATCCACCGGTACCTGCTCGGCGGCGATGAGGAACTCGCCGTTCCTGCGACGGAAGCCACCACCGCGGGCAGCTGACGAGCATTTGTGTGCACCAGCGGGCGGAAAGCGTCCGGATATGCACACAACGCCGTAGCCTGCCGATATGCGAGTGATCGTGATCGGGGCCGGCGTGTCCGGCCTCACCGCTGCCCGAGACCTCTCCGCTGCCGGAGCCGATGTGGTGGTGGTGGAAGCAAGAGACCGGATCGGGGGCCGCACCTGGACCCACGACCTCGCCGGGGTGCCGGTCGACCTGGGCGGCTCGTGGATTCACGGCCCGTTCGGCAACCCGCTCTCGGAAGAGGTGACCCGGGCCGGCCTCGTCACCCGTAACGACGGCACCTGGGGAACCGGGATGGCGGTGTGGGTGGAAGGCTCCGGGTGGGCACCGCCACCCGTTGTCGCCACCGCAGTGGCGGTCCGGACCGACTTCGACTTCGACGAGGCCGTCGCCGCACTCGGCCGGGAAGGGACCTACCGGGAGGGGATCGACTGGTACCACGCCGACCGGCGACTGGACGGGCTGTCGGCGGCGGTTGCCCGGTTCTCGCTCGAATGGTTGGACTCGGCTCTCAACATCGGGGGCATGCCCGATGAGGTGTCCCTCACCGGTTCGGCGGCCTACCAACTCCATGCCGGAGGCAACTCCGCCATCGACGGCGGATACCGCAAGCTGGTCGACCATCTCGCCGCCGGCCTCGAAATCCGCCTGGGGGAATCGGTGCTGGCGATCGAACATGGCGGGTCGGGTGACGCCCTGGTATCCACCACATCCGGCACCCTGCGGGCAGACGCGGTGGTGGTCACGGTGCCACTGGGAGTCCTGAAGCACCGCAGCATCACCTTCATCCCTGAGGTCCCGGCCCACCACGCCGCCGCCGACCGCCTGGGGATGGCCACCCTCGAGAAGGTGGTGCTGCGGTTCGACACTCCGGTCTTCCCCAAGCACACCCGGCGTATCTCCTTCGTGTCCGACGACCATCGCTTCCCGGCCTGGGCCGACATGACCCACCACGCCGGGGCGCCCACCGTGATCGCCTTCCATAATCCACGGGCCACCGACGGCATGGAGTCATGGTCGTCGGAGCGTCGACTCGACGAAGCGGTCTCTGTTCTGGCAACGATGGTGGGCGGCCTGCCCGAGCCGGTTGCCTCCCACGTCACCGACTGGAGCCACGACCCTCACGCCTTCGGGTCATACTCGTTCATGCCCACCGGCAGCTCGGCCGGTGACATGCACACGCTGAGCCGACCGGGTTCGGATCGGCTCTTCTTCGCCGGTGAGCACACCGTGCCCGAATACTTCGGCACCGTGCACGGCGCCTACGTTTCCGGCGCCAGGGCCGCCACCGAGGTCCCAGCCTGAACCTGAACCGCCCAGCCTGAACCGGGGCTGCCCGATCGACGCGAAGAGGGCCCCGGCGATCCGCCGGGGCCCTCTTCGTTTCGGAGTGGTGTCAGCCGGGAGGCGACTGTCACCAACCTCCGAGGCTGTCGCTGCCGTCCTCGACGGGTCGACGGCGCAGACCCATCAGGAGGGTCGCTCCGCCCGCCAGGGCGAGCAGTCCGATCATGGCCGTCGCCTGCATCTCGAATCCCGTGAAGGGAAGCGTGCTGGCGGTGACCGGCGGTACGGTGGTGGTGGTCGATGCGGGCTGTGCGGCCGTGGTCGAGGTGGTCTCGGCCTCGGTGGTCGTGGTGGTGATCGCCACCACGGTGGTGCTGGTGGTGGCCGGCGGCAACGTCGTCACGGTGGTCGGACTGACCATGGCACCGACGATGCCGGCATCCCAGCTCATGTCGACGGTTCCGTCGATCACCACGATCTCATCGGTCAGCCCGGCGGCATCGGCGTTGCTGTCGGTGGCGGCGTCGCCCCCGCCCTGCACCGTCCACGCCTCATCGACCAGCCCGGCGATGTCGGGAAGCTCGAAACTGACCCGGTAGGTGCCCTCGCACAGGTCGGCGAACTGGTAGCGGCCGTCGCCGTCGGTGACGGTGGTGGCGAGCACCGAGCCCTCGACGTCGAGCAGGTGGACGACCACGCCCTCGACCAGCTCCTCACCGGCGTCCTGCACGCCGTTGCGGGGGTTCATGTCGAGCCAGACGTAGTCGCCGATGACGGCAGTGCACTCGGGCGAGCAGTCGCTCACCGTGAAGGACCCGCTGGTGACCCCCACCAGAGCGATCCGGGCGGCAGCCGAGGCGCTCCAGGTGTAGTCGCCAGGAGCGAGGTCGAGGGTGGCGCCGGACCCGTCGATCAGGTGCGGACCACCGGGACCCTCGACCACGATCTGGGCGGCGTTGGCCGGAGCGATGCTGAAGCGCACGTCGGTGCTGGCCAGCCCGGCCTCGACGTCGTAGATGCATTCGCCGAGCTTCACCGAGACCATCCCATCAGGGGTGGAGCAGTTGGCGGTGCGGAAGTTGCCCCGGTTCGGGCCGTCGATCGAGAAGCCGGGGGCGGCTTCGGCGGTCCAGGTGTGGCGTCCGGATCCGACCATGACCTCGGTGGTCTCGTCGATGACGAGGAGCCCAGCAGGTGAGTTGATCGTGACGGTGGCGGCTCCGGCAGGTTCGATGATCACGGTCACCGGGGTCATCGAAACACCCTCGACCTCACGGCAGTATCCGACCTCGATCGAGACCGATGCCTGATAGGCGCCGACGGTGGTGGTGGTGGTCGACTGCGGCTCGGTGGTGGTGGTTGTCTCGGCCACGGTGGTCGTGGTCGTCTCAGCCACGGTGGTGGTGGTCGACTCTGGCAGGGTGGTCGTGGTGCCGCCGCACTCCTCGCCGGCGACGGTGACGGTGGTGGACCTGGAGTCACCGGCACCGGCACCGTTCCCCCAAGGAGCATCGGCGCGGGCCATCACGGTGACGGTGCGGCCTGCCCAGGCGGATGCCTGGATGGTCCCGTCGAAGGAGTAGCCATTGGCAGCCGTGAAGGATCCCGACGCCTGGAGCGCACCATCGACGTAGATGCCGATGGTGGCGTTCTCGCCACGAGCGCCGGTGGTCCAGGACTCGGCGGAGAAGGTGATGACCGGCTCGTATCCCTCACAGAATGACGAGGCCGAGACCTCCGGGTGATGTGCGAGCGCCCCCGGCGCACCGATCACCGTGATCGACGCCAGTAGCGCAATGAGAACGAAGAACGCACTGGTTCTCCTGATCGCCAAACCGTTCATGATTGCCTCCCGTATGTGTTTCCACTGAGGAGGGCCGGTCTCACCACTCGCTCGTCCCGATCCAAGGTGACCGAATAAGGATCGGGGGTCAACACGTCCCGTTACCCCGAAGGCCACTCTGTGTGGCCGACGACCACAGTTGTAGCTGTAGTGGGCCAACCACACAGAGTGATCGCCAGATCACGCCAGGTGACTAGTCAGGTGGCGAGGAGCCAGCGGCTAGGAGTGAGGGGCCAGAAGGGCCCCGCTCCTCGCTCCTCGCTACGGAGTCAGCGGATCCAATCCCAGCGCTCGCACGATGAACGAGGCCATCTGCGCCCGGGAGACGGTGTCCTCGGGACAGAACCGGTCGTTGAACGGCGGGTTGCACCCACGCGTGATCCCGGCCGCCGCCAGGGCCTCGATGTCCTCTTCGAACACCGAGCCGTTGTCGTCGGCGAAACGGTCGCCCGGCTCGGGTGGCAGATTGAAGCCCCGCACCAGGAAAGCCGCCATCTGGGCCCGGGTCACCTGGTCGTCGGCGCAGAACCGGTCGTTGCGCGGCGGGTTGCAGCCAAGCGTGATACCCGCAGCCGCCAGCGCCTCGATGTCCGCCTCGAACACCGACTCGTCGTCGTCGAGGAAGCGATCGCCGCTCGACGCCTCCAAACCGATGGCACGGTTGAGGAACGCCGCCATCTGACCACGGGTCACCGGGTCGTCGGGGCAGAAGCGATCGAAGTTCGGCGGGTTACAGCCCCTGGTGACTCCGGCGGCAGCGAACGCCTCGATGTCGGCTTGATGCTCGGAGAAGTCGTCGTCGACGAAGGTGCCGCCGGGACCCAGATTGTCCACCACCAGGGTGATCTCGTCGGCCGCGTCAGGGCCGGTGGGTCCCAAAGCGACCGCCGACACCACGTGGGCGTCCTCGGCGAACCCGGCGGTGTCCCACACGGCCGTCCAGCCGCCGTCACTGGAGCTGTCGAGGCCGATCGACTCGCCATCGACGAAGAACTCCACCTGGGTGGCGTTGGCGGCGGTAGCCGCGATCGCAACCAAACCGGCCACGATCGAGCCATCGGAAGGTGCCGTCAGGGAAACGGCCGGATCCGGACGGTCCACTTCCACCACCACCGAATCGGTGGCGGTGAGCCCGGCGCCGTCGGTGGCGCGGGCGGTCACCGTGACCGGCCCATCAGGGAGCGACGAGATGTTCCAGGGCATCGTCCAGCCGTCTGCCCCATTGGTGTCGGTCCCCAGAACGGTGGACCCGATCGAGAAGCGAACCGACACCACCCCGGTGTCGTCGGTGGCTGCTGCCCGGAGCACGGTGTCACCGGAGACCTGTGAGCCCTCCACCGGATCCAGCATCACCACGCCGGGAGCGGCGTTGATGGTCCCGGTGGCGCCGTCGACAACCAGTGCGAACGGCTGAGGTCCGAAAGGAACGTCGTGACCCCGCACCTGAATCGTCCAGGTTCCGCCGGCTGCCGTCTGCAGGTAGGCGTTCTCGACGTTGTTGACCCGGTCGGCGGTGCCACCCGTCACCGACCATCCACCGCTGAACCGGTTGCCTCGGTGCACCGTTCCGTTGGGAGCGGTGACCACCAGGTCCAGATCGTTGACCAGGGTCGAGCTGGCCCCCGGCGCCGCCGGATAGTCGGACCACACCAGCGTCACCTTGACGGGCGCCCCGCCGGGCACCGTGACCCGGTAGCTGGTGTGGAGTCCGGTTTCGGCTGCTGCCGAGTCGAACCAGAAGCGATCACCGTCGACCGCCTCCGCCAGATTCACCCGGCCCCAACCCTCGTGGATGTTGGGGATGGGGAAGTCGTTGTCGTCGACGCCGTCGTTGTTCTCGTCGGCCATGTCGACCGCGCTGTTGATGATCATCGCCTTGACGAGTGCGGCGCTCGGGTTGTGATCCTCCTCCACGTCGAAGTACTGGCGGATCACCGCGGCGCCGCCCGCCACCAGCGGGGCCGACATCGACGTGCCGCTGTTGTACTTGTAGAAGGCGTCGTAGGGGTAACCCCAGCCGTCGGTCTGGAAGAACCCGGTCACCGGATTGGGCGAGCCGTCATACCCCTGCTGGAAGAGGTCCGAGTAGGTCGACAGGATCCACGTACCTGGTGCCACCACGTCCGGCTTGATGCGGCCGTCCTGGGCGGGTCCACGGCTCGAGAATGCCGCCATCTGTTCGGCATCGCCTTCCATCGGGTCGGTGGCGAGCGGCCCGTCGACGAATCCGAGGTTCCCCCACAAACCGGGGTCGTTGGTCGACCCAGCCGCGGCGCAATCGGTGAAGGGAGGCACCACTCCGATGGCGTCACACGGGTAACCGCCGGCGCGGACGTTCTCTGACGCCCCCACCGCGATCACGTTCTTACCGGTGGCCGGCGATCCGATCGACCCCGCATCCACCACCCCGTCACCGTTCAGGTCGGCGCCGGCGTTGCCGCCTGCCACCAGGATCGTCATGTCCGGATGGTCCCAGACGAAGGCGTCGAAGGCGGACGAGTCGGCGTTGTAGGCGCCGGCGTCGTCGGTGCCCCACGAGTTGGAATGCACCCGGGCTCCATCGCCGTACGCCTCGAGCGGCAGCTCGTAGGAGTCCAGCGGGATCCCGACCAGAAAGTAGCCGCTACCACCACCACACTCGGGTGTGATGTCGATGATGTCCTCGATCGATTGGAACACCAGGGAGGCGCCCGGGGCGGTGCCACGACCCACGCCGCTTCCATCGCCGGCCGAGACCGCTGAACCGGCGACATGGGTGCCGTGCCCGTTGTCGGGGTCGCCGGAGCCATCTGGGTATGCCACCCAGCAGCCGGGAGAGCTCGACCCCGGCCAGTCGTGGATGGCGGTGATGCGACCGGCCGGGATGTCGCGATGGGCGGTTGCCGGAGTCCCACCGCCAAGGCCGCTGTCGGCGATGCCGATGATCTGACCGGTGCCGTCGTAGCCGAGGGCCTCGGCAGCGTCGGAACCGATCAAGGCACCGCCACCCTGATCGTTCCTGGTGGTGCGGAAGGCGAACTCCTCGACCCCTGCGACACCGCGGGCCGCCTCCAGGCCGGCGAGCGCCCCCGGGGCAACCGACACCAGGGCCGTTGTGTCGGACACCTCGAGAATCTCGACACCCGGGATGTCCTCGATCGAGGCGGGTCCGGAGTCGATGTCGAACCTGACCAGGTAGAGGCCGTCAACGCCTTCCACACCCGGTGGGAGCGGAGATGCGACCGCCCGCAGTGCCGGCACCACGTCTGCCACGCCCGGGAGGGCGGCCAGGCGAAGGGCCACCACCGCGCTGGAGCGGACTTCGATGCCGCCGTTACGGCCCGGCCCGAGTACCACCGCTCCGGCGCCGGTCATGCGATCGACGGTGCCGGCGGGAGTCGGACCGTCGAAGGTGACGACGAACTCGGTGGTCGACGCCTCGCTGGCGTCGGCAGGCACAGCTGCTGCGACGACGCCCATGGCGAGGACGACCAAGGCGACTCTGAATGTCACTGGGACCTCTGCTGGATTGACTGTCTCGGTAGGTTCAATCGACCCGAAACCGGGATGCTTGAGCGATGATCGGTGAATAGAGCGCGAATGTCGGATATGGTCGGCGCATGGCTCAGATCTCCAAAACCATCCGCTTGGGCGGAAGCTCGGCCGCCTCGATCGAAGATGCCGTGCGGACCGTGCTGGCCCGTGCCGCCGTCACCATCGACGAGATCACCCGGTTCGAACTCAAGAGCGTCACCGGCACCGTCGACTCCGCCGGAGTACCCACCAGCTTCGACGTCGTCATAGATGTCACCTTCGTCGTGAAGGAGTCGGTGCACGGGTGAACGGCGAGCTGCCCGAGATCGCGCGGCTCGGTCACGGCATCGGAGTGATCCCGCTGCCCCTGCCGTTCCGTAGCCCCGGTTGGGTCAACGCATATCTGGTCGAAGCGGTCGACGGACCAGTGCTCATCGACTGCGGGGTCGACTGGGAATCCGGCTACACCCGACTCATGGAAGGGTTGGCGTCGTTCGGCGTCCAACCGTCGGACATCAGCACTCTCATCGTGAGCCATCTCCACCCCGACCACGTGGGAATGGCACCGCGCCTCACCGAGGCATTCGGCTGGCGGCTACTCATGCACCACCGGGCCGGGGTGCTCTTCACGCGTTACAACGACACGCCGGGCCTCATCGGCCGCACCCGCGCGCTGGCGATTCGGAGCGGGACTCCGCCGACACTGGTCGACCGGGTGAGCGACATCGGTCCCCGGCCCGACTACATGCCGCTGCTGCGCAAACCCGACGTGTTCGTCGACGACGGCGACGTCATCGACCTGGGCGCCGGCCGCCGCCTGGAGGTACTGCACACACCCGGCCACGAGCAGTCACACATCTGCCTGCGCGACTCGTTGACCGGCATCGTGTTCTCCGGCGACCACGTGCTGCCACGCATCACTCCGGTGATCATGTTCGACGAGGAGGTCGACGACGTGCTGGGCGACTACCTGAACTCGCTGCGCCGGTTGATCGAGCTGGAGATCGGCCTGACCTATCCCGCTCATGGCGTCGTCGTCGAACGCGGCACCGCCCGCTGCGAGCAGATCCTGTTGCACCATGAGCGCCGTCTCGGGGGCATGGTCGACTTCGTCCACCTGGGGCCCTCCACTGCCTGGAAGGTGATGGAGGAGGCGTACCGACCGAATCTCACCGCCCTCGAACAGCGGCTCGCCCTACGCGAAACGGTCTCGCACCTCGAGCATCTCCGGGTGTGGGGCCGCCTGTCGTCATTCGAGGAGAACGGCGTGAACTGGTATCGGCGCTGACCCCGCTGCCTACTCGTCGTCGGGTACCAGGAACCCCAGCACGGCACTGATCACAGAGATGACCAAGGCTCCCAGGAAGGCCGGAACGAACCCGTCGATCTCCAACTGGTCCATGATCAGGGCGGTCAGCCCCAGCATCGCCGTGTTGATGATGAGCCCGAAAAGCCCCAGTGTGAGGATTCGGGCAGGAAGCGACAGGAGCTTCACGATCGGCTTGATGAACATATTCACCAGCCCGAACACGACGGCGACGAGCAACACAGTGGTCAGGTTGTCGTCGGTGAATCGGATCCCACCGTCTTCTCCCGGAAACACTTCCGCTGCCACCCACAGCGCTACGGCACTGATCACGAACCTGATGAGCATCTTCATAGGTGATGATCCTACGCCGTCGGGAAGCGCCTGCCGAGGACCGATCCCGCCACCGACAGGTCGCGCAGGCATCACCTTTTGCACAATGTGCAAAAGGTGAGCGAAACGCGTGCGTTCTGCACATTGTGCAAAAGGTGGGCGGTCGGCGGTCGGCGGTGGTCAGCTGGTGGGGGCCACCAGGGCGGCTGACCGGGCGGCTCGGGCTGCCAGATCCATCCAGATCTGGGAGGTGCCGAGCCACTGCGTCACCATCTCGTTCCACCTGGACTCGGCGCGGCGGTACATGTCAACGGTTGGGGGGCGACCGTTCAGTACAACTCCCGACAGGACTGTGGCGAGCCACTCGTCGAGTGGGCGGTCGGGCTCGAGCGGGCCGAGGGTGTCATGGCCGGGGACCACAAGTCCTTCGGTGCCGACCAGTGCCGGGGCCACCCGGAGGGACTCTCCCAGCTCCAACAGCTTTCCTGCCACGTCGGGGTTGGCTTCGAGCGCCCACGGCACCGCCCACCACACCACCCGATCGCCGGCCACGAAGCGGCGATCCTCGTGGGCGCGGGTGGCGATGATCGGATCGTCGTCGTCCCAGGCGTCGGCTTCGGCCACCGCCAGGCCGGCGGCGAACAGGCACACCTCGGCCAGATCTCCGGTGGTGAACAGGTAACTCCACCGGTCTCCACGCCGGGCCAGTTCGACACCCGGATCGACCCCGGTGACACCGTGCTCGCTCGGGACGACCTCGAGCGCTCGGACCGCCGCCACCCAGCGGACGGCTTCCGCCCGGGCGGCGTCTGCAGCCAGGCTCATGTGACCCGGTAGGCGTCCTCGGTCGGCTTGACCGGCCGATCGAGCCACATGGGACGACGCAGACCTCCCGGCCCGGGACCGGGCTTGGCCAGCTGGAGCCATTGGCGATAGATCTCGAAGCTCTTGGCGGTGTCGACCACGATGTCGCCGTACTGGTCACCGGGCTGGGCAGGGGTCAACCGCACCCGCTGATGCCATGCGTGCATCCCCGACACCGGGTCGGGATGGGGCGGGAAGGCCAGGTTCTGGTTGACACCGGCGTCCTTCCACCAGATCCGCTCCGAGTCCGGGTCCGACGACTTGAACGGCTCGATACCCTTCTTCTGGCGGAGGCGCCACTCGCTGTCACCGGTCTTGGCGATGTCGACCAGCGCCGACGACCAGCGCTCGTTACCAACAGCATCGTTGAGACGCCAGCGGCCCAGGTGGTGCGAGGCGGCGACCACGCCGGGGCGAATGCCCTCTGTGCGCCAGGCCCGCATCACGAAGTGGCCGATGTCGGTGGTGATCCGCACCATGTCACCGGTGGCCAACCCGAGGGCGTTGGCGTCGGTGGGGTTGACCCACAACGGGTGGCCGTGGCTGATCTCGTAAAGGTACTTGGCGTTCCCGGAACGGGTGTGGATGAGCGTGGGAAGCCGGAAGATCGGCAGCAGGATCCGCTCGTTGCCGTCGAGGTCCAACTCGCGCCAGTTCACGTGGCTGCGCAGGTAGGTGGGGATCGCTTCCTCTTCCCATCCCCACTGGTGCATGGTCTTGGACCACCACTCCATCTTCTTCGAGGGCGAACGGAATCCGTGGCGGGGGGTGCCGTCGTCGACCATGACACCCTTGTCGTCGGCCCGCTCGTGGACGTTGTAGATGTCCTTGGCGACCTCGAAGGCGCCGTACTTACGCATGAACTGAAGCGGTGACAGCCCTTCGGCTTCGGCGGCGGCGGGAAGACCGGGCACCGAGTTGTCGAACATCCAGCCGTAGTACTCGTCGACGGTGACCGCCTGGGTGGGGTCGGAGGGCGACTCGAACCAGCGGCGGATACCGAGCGAGCCGTCCGGGTCGATCTTCCACGACAGGTCGATCCAGAACTCGGTCTCCTCCCACACCTCGCCCGGGTTGGCCTCGTGGGTCCGGTGAAAGGTCTTGCCGTCGCGTTCGCCCGCCACCCGCAGGACGGGTTGGCGGAACCCGAGCCACTGACCGGCATGGGTTTCGTAGCTGTGGGTGTCGTGCCGTTCCGACCCCACCCCCATCGGCAGCACGTAGTCGGCGAACCAGGCGGTCTCCGACCAGGTGGGCGTGAGCGCCACGTGGAGACCGACCTTGTCCTCGTCGGTGAGCATCTCGAGCCAGCTGAACCCGTCGGGGTTGGTCCAGATCGGGTTGTAGACCCGGGTGAAGTACACGTCGAGCTTGCCGCGGCCCTCCTGCAGGAAGTACGGGAGCAGGAAGCTCATCTCGTGATGGGCGAAGGGGTACTCCTTGGGCCACAGCAGCTCGTTCCAGCGGCTGTGCGGGGGCGGCATGTTCCAGTGGTCGGGCTTGAACTTGTCCCAGGCGCTCGGCGAGCACCCGCCCTTGGTGCCCACCGAACCGGTGAGCACGTGCAGCAGCATGAGCGTGCGGGCCGCCTTCCAGCCGCCCAGGTTGCCCGACCCGGTGGCGCGCCAGGTGTGCGACGAGAACCGACTGCCGGCCTTGGCGATCTCGTGGGCGATGGCCTCGATCTTGTCGGCTTCGACCCCCGACTCCTCGGCGGCGAACTCGAGGGTGTACTCGGCGTAGGTCTCCTTGAGCAGCTCCACGAACGACTCGTAGGTCCGCTCACGCTGGGGGAACCGCTCGGCCAGGGTCTGTTCCCAGTTGATCCAGCGGTGCATGAAGGTGTGATCGACCGCGTCCCACTCCAACAGCAGCTTGGCGATGGCCAGGAACATGGCTGCCTCGGTGCCGGGCCACGGCGACAGCCAGTAGTCGGACATGGAGGCGGTGTTGGAGAGGCGGGGGTCGATGGCGCACAGCTTGGCGCCGGCCTGCTTGCCCTCCATGATCCGCTGGGCGTGTGGGTTGAAGTAGTGGCCGGTCTCGAGGTGACTCGAGAGCAACAGGATGAAAGCGGCGTTGGCGAAGTCCGACGACGGCCGGTCCCACCCCATCCACATGGCGTAACCGGTGCGGGCGCCCGACGAGCAGATGTTGGTGTGCGAGTTGTGCCCGTCCACACCCCAGGCCCGCAGGGTCCGCTCCATGAACCCGTCTTCGCCGGGCCGACCCACGTGATACATCACCTCGTCGTGACGGTCTTCACGAATTGCCTTACCGATGCGCGAACCGATGTCGGTGAGCGCCTCCTCCCAGGTCACCTGGTCCCATTCGCCCGACCCGCGAGCACCTTTACGGCGAAGCGGATGCAGGATCCGCTCGGGGTCGTACATCTGGTTGAGGGTGGCCGGGCCCTTGGCGCAGTTGCGGCCCCGGCTGCCCGGGTGGGCGGGGTTGCCCTCGAACTTGCGGACGTCACCCGACTCCTTGTCGACGTAGGCCAGCAGCCCACACGCCGACTCGCAGTTGAAGCAGGTGGTGGGGACCAACCGGTACTCGCGCGAGACCTTCTTGGGCCACGCCCGGGCGTCGTACTCACGCCAGTCGTCCCACCGGTCCGGCGGAGGAAAGTTGCTGAGCCCGGTACCGGGCGTGAGACGGGGGATGATGGAGTCACTCATGGGAGAACCTCGCTTCGGAAAGCAGAACGCAGAACGCAGAACGCAGAACGCCCGAGCTGGCGGGTTGGTCAGCCTGGTCGATCTGCCAAGCCATGACGGCGCCAGCCCGGTCGGACCGGCGTCTGTTCGGGCCGCCAAACAACCCGGAACAGCCTGGGCCCTGGCGGCCCGAAGTCCGACCGAAAGAACACAGTCCGGCCATCATGACAACGGCCGGACCGGCGCCTGTTCGGGCCGCCCAACAACCCGGAACAGCCTGAACCCTGGCGGCCCGAAGTCCGACCGAAAGAACCGCATCATGACACCGGTCGGACCGGCGTCTGTTCGGGCCGCCCAGCAACCTGCAACAGCCTGGACCCTGGCGGCCCGAAGTCCGACCCAAAGAACACAGTCCGGCCATCATGAGAGCGGGACGCTCTGGCCGGCCTTGACGTAGGCGTCGTCGGCGAACCAGATCCCGATCATGGCGGCCACTGCTCCGATCAGAGCGACCCACGGTGGCGAACCCCACAGGTAGCCCGAGCCGAAGGAAACGGGGATGGCGACTCCGATCAGCTGACCGCCGATCCACCACTGCCTGGAGAAGGCGCCCTTGGTCATGTGGTGGATGGCCATGGCGATGTTGCGGGTGGGGTGATGGGAGGTGATCTCGCCCAGGGCGATCAGCCCGAGGGCCAGGGCTCCGCCGACCATGGCCCATGCCGACGACCGCATCAGCATCTCTTCGGCGCCGACGACTGCTCCCAGGATCAGCATCGCCCCTCCGCCGGCGGCGAGGGCGCCGGCCACCATGTGCCACAGCAGCATCGGGCTCTGCCACAGGTCCCGGGCCTCGGCCTGGCCGAACAGGAAGGCGGTGTAGCCGGCCAGGGCGATGGAGACCGGGACCGCGATCCACACCATCACCCGTACCGCATCGGGACCGAGTCCGACTCCGAGCAGGAACCAGACGGCCATGATCACGGCGTAGGCGGTCAGGATCCAGGCGCCTCGCACCAGCCATGAGCCGGGGTTGCCTTTGGTGATGAGGTAGTAGAACCGGTCGGGCCGCTTGAGGTCCCACACCAGCAGGGCGCCGGTGGCTGCCAGGAACAGCCCGGCGATCAGCGGCACCATCCACTGCACGAGGGCCGAGTCGGTTCCGCCACCGGCCAGCAACGACAGCGCCACCGCCAGGATCATGCCGGCCGAGATGCCCTTGGTGAGGAAGTAGCTCGACACCCGCCATCCCCACGGCATGGGGTGGTCGGTGTTGTAGACCACCCGGGGGGCGGATTCGTCGAAGGCGACCTTGGTGGGACCGGACGGCCCGGAGGTGTCGGCGGGCGTGAGGTCGACGTTGAGCCAGGCGGGCACCGGGTTGGGGTCGTCACGCCAGATCATCGATCCGGCCCGAACCTCTGCCATCAGCGGGTCGAGGTTGACCTGCTCGGCGCCCTTGTACCAGAGCTTGGGGTTGGTGCCCTGTTCGGGTGAACGGACGAAGACCTGTTCGGTGGCGACGATCCTGGCGATCTTGGAGGTGGGGTCGTCGAGGTCCCCGGCGATGATGGCCTGTTCGGGGCACACGATCACACAGGCCGGTTCGAGGCCGACCTCGACCCGGTGCACGCAGTAGTTGCACTTCTGGGCGGTGTGCTCGTCGGGGTCGATGTAGAGGGCGTCGTAGGGGCAGGCCTGCATGCACGACTTGCAGCCGATGCAGCGATCGGTGTCGAAGTCGACGATGCCGTCCTTGCGGGTGTACAGCGCCTTGGTGGGGCAGATCGTGACACAGGGTGCGTCGGCACAGTGGTTGCAGCGCTGGACGTTGAAGTAGCGCTTGGTGTCGGGCCAGGTGCCCTTCTCGATGTACTTGACCCACGTGCGGTTCACACCCAGGGGTACCGAGTGCTCGGTCTTGCAGGCAACCGTGCAGGCGTGACAGCCGATGCAGTTGTCCTGGTCGATGACGAAGCCGTATCGCGTCATGTCGTCTGGGGCCTCACAATCGATTGTCGCGCCATGTCGGGGACATCCTGGCAGATTCCGGGCGGCCGGAAATCAGCACTTACGGATCAGGAATCGGAATGCCCCATCGACCTCGTCCTGGCCATCCAGCTCGTGGCCCATGTCCTTGGCCCAAGCCGGAATGTCGGAGAGAGACCCCCGGTCGGTGGCGAGCAACTCCAGGGTTTGCCCCGCTGTGAGCCCGTTCATCGCCTGGCTGGTCTTGATCACGGGCATGGGGCACTGCAGGCCCCGGGCGTCGACGGTCACATCCGCCATGTGTGCTCCTCTCGTCGTCGAGCCCGTCAGATGAACAGGCTGATCTTCGCTTCCTTCATGAGGCTGATCGCCGAACCGGCCCCGGCAGGCCGGTCGAGGCCCGGTATCAGATCGTCGGTATCGAGGCCCATGAGATCCATGGTCATCTGACAGGGCCAGAGCTTCACACCCAGGTCCTGGGCCATGGACAGCAACTCCTGCACGGAGGCGACTTTGTGGTCGTCGGCGAGGTCCCGCATCATGCGCGCCCCCAGCCCCCCGAAGTTGAGCGTGGACAGTTGAAGCCCCTCGGGTGTGCCGCGACGGAACACCGACATCAGCTTCTGACGCCAGTCATCACCGGTGATGCCGGCGTCGGGGCTCTTGAGGATCCCCAGGCCCCAGAACGTGAAGAACACGGTGACGTCCATGCCGTAGGCGGCGCCCGTGGTGGCGAGGATCAGCACCGGCCAAGCCTTGTCGAGGTCGCCGGAGGCGGCGATCAGGACCATCTTGTCCTTCTCCGGCTGGGCGTCCCCATCTTGCGATGCCGGTGCCTGGGCTTCCACCGTCATGGTTCCTCCCTCGTTGCCGGGAAATCTACCCGGACATATGCACGGTGGCGCATCTTGGGGGCGGACCACGCGGGCTGTCAACCGAAACCGGGGGTTTTCTGGTCAACGCCAGAAAACTTCGGAACCCGAAGACAGACATGCACGGCAGCGCATATAGTTGGGGGCCGTCTCAGCGAGGGAGCCATGACTTCGACGATCTCCACCAACGAGCTCGCCCGCCGGGTCGACGATCCGGACACGGCGCCGTTCGTGCTCGACGTGAGAGCACCCGATCAGTTCGAACGCTGGAGGATCGATGGCAAGGCCCATCCGGCCACCCTGAACGTCCCCTACTGGACGGCGCTCACCGACGAGGGCACGGTCGCACCGCGCCTCCCCCCCGACGGTGATGTCGTGGTGGTGTGCGCCCACGGCGGGTCCTCGGCGATGGTGGTGGAGACACTGGGCCTGCCCAACCTCCGCAACCTCGAAGGAGGCATGAATGCCTGGGCCGTCACACTGGTGCCCCACGTATTGGCGGATGACGGCTCCCACGTGGTGGTGCAGCTGGACCGGATCGCCAAGGCGTGCCTGTCGTATGTGGTGGCGGGTCGGGGCGACTCGATGGCTGTGATCGATCCCGCCGCCGATCTCGACATCTACCTCGGGCTCGCCGCTCGCTTCGATGCGACCATCACCCACGTGTTCGACACCCACCTCCACGCCGATCACATCTCTCTTGCCCGCCGGCTGTGCGAGACGACGGGCGCCGAGTACCACATCGCTCCCGGAGACGTCGAGGGAGCCACATTCCCACATCGACCGCTCGTCGACGGCGAACGCTTCCTCGTCGGCGAGATGGAGATCGTGGTCAGATCCGTGGCGACCCCGGGCCACACGCCCGGGTCGACCTCGTTGGAGGTGGATGGCCGGTTCCTCATGACCGGCGACGCCGTGTTCGTGACCGGGATCGGACGACCGGATCTGGGAGGAGAGACCGAGCCCTGGGCTCGCGACCTGTTCCACACCATCCATCGGCGACTGGCATCGCTGACGCCCGGGCTCGAGATCTGCCCGGCCCACTACTCCGCCCGGGCAGAGGCGGGCGCCGACGGGAGCATCCGGCGTGCCTTGGGGGATCTGCTCGCCAACGACCCGGTGGTGTCGATCGCCGACGAGGAGGAGTTCGTTACCTACGTCGTCGGCCACCTCGGAACCCCGCCCCCCGCCTACCAGGACATCCGCAAGGTCAACATGGGATGGCTGGAGGTCGACACCGAAGGGGCGCGAACGTTGGAGGTCGGACGCAACGAATGCGCCCTGTCGGGTTGATGATCAGTCCACGATCTCGTCGAGGTGCTCGACGTGGCGGTGGAACCCCAGTCTGATCCTCTCGCATCCGGCTCTGGCGTTCGCCAGCACAGAGGCAGTCCAGCGCTCGGCGATCCGTCGTTTGCGCTCATCGGTGGTTGCCTGCTCGAACAGGAGGTGAGCCGCCCACAAGCCGATGTACCCGTCCACGAGATCCCGGGCCGCCGCTTCCCGGGCGGACGCTCCCATCATGGCCGCCCCCTCCCGCATATCGCCGCAGACCGCCGTCAACTCCTTGATGTGATCCGCCAAGTCCTCCATGCCGTCCGGGACGTCGACCGGCCCCTCCATGAGCGGCGCCAGCACATCGGCCATCACCCCGGGCAAGGCCGACCCCGCCTGCACCTGCGAGGTGCCTTCGTAGATGGTGGTGATACGCACATCCCGGACGCGCTGCTCGACTCCCGTCTCACGGATGTACCCCATCCCGCCGAACACCTGCTGGGCGACGAGGCAGATGTCCTGGGACGCCTCGGTCACTACGTACTTCACCGCCGGCGACAACAGGTCGACGAGCGGTGAGGTTTCCTGGAAGCAGCGCTTCAACTCGGAGGTGTCGCCACCGGAGCGCTTGACACGTTCGATCTCGACCTCGACGGTGTTGCGGAGGTCGAGCAGCCGGCACGCTTCGTACACCATCGCCCGACACGCCTCGATGGTCGTGGCCATGTCGACCAGCATCCAGGCGACCGCGGGGATCTGGCGGATCGGCCGGCCGAACGCCACCCGGTCGTGGGCGTAGGCGGCGGCAGCCCGGTAGGCCCCGTCGGCGATTCCGAGTGCCTGGGCTGCGACGCTGAGGCGAGCGTGGTTGAGAGTGTGCATCGTGTGCACCATTCCCATCCGGCGCCTCCCCACGAGTTCCACCGGGGCGTCGTCGAAAACCAGCTCACAGGTGGGTGAGCCGTGCAGCCCCATCTTCTCCTCGAGCCTGGCCACCTTCACTCCGGTTCCGTCAGAAGCGAACAGCGAAAGCCCGAACATGCCCTCGACGTCTTCCGAACGGGCGAGCACGAGCAGGACGCCTCCATTCCCATTGGAAATGAACTGCTTGGTTCCCCGCAACCGCCACTGGCCGAAGTCGTCGCGGAACGCCCTGAGGCGGGTGTTGGCGATGTCCGACCCGCCGCCCGGCTCCGTGAGCACCATCGCCCCGATCGTCTCACCACGGCAGTAGGCAGGAAGCATGCGCTCGGCGACGTGCTCGGGTCCGAAGTGGGCGATGGCGTGACCAACATCCTGATAGCCGAACATCGTCATGAGTGAAGCGTCGGCCCGCGACACCATCTCGATCATCATCACGTAGACGGTGGCCGGGAAGTTGAGCCCACCGAAGCGACGGGGAATGATGGCGCCCGCCATGCCGGCTTCGGCCAACCGCCCGTACGCCTCGAGCGAACCGGCTGCGTAGCGCACCTCACCGTCGACCAGCGCGGCGCCGTCGGCGTCGATCGACGCCGATAGCGGGGCTATCACGTTGCCGGCCAGATCACCCACCAACTCAAGCGCCGCTCGGTAGCCTTCCATGGCCTCGTGGTAACCGGCCGGGGCCAGGTCGTGTTCGAGGTGCTCGGTGTAGCCCTTCTCCAACGCCCTCACCACGTCGGACAGGTCGAGGCGATCGAGGATCGCTTCCAGGTTCGGGGTGTCGGTGAAGTAGTTCGGCATGAATCCCCTATACGCTAATGCCCAAGCCCACACTGTCGATAATGCGTCAGTCGTCGGCGTCCATCGGCGCGGTCGCATGCTTTCGTCAGGTCGCCCACAGGCGGCGCATGTCGTCGGATCTCTCCAGCAACTCGGTGAGCGACCCCCGGTCGACGATTCGCCCGCCGCTCATCAACAGGATGTGATCGGCCCGGCTGAGGGCTGCTCGACGGTGCGACACCACCAGGCAGGCGATGTCGCGCACCGAGAACAACCGGTCCCACAACTCGTTCTCGGTATGGACGTCGAGCGCCGAGCTCAGATCGTCGAACACGAGCAACTGGGCGTTGGTGGCGAACATGCGAGCGGCCGCCGATCGCTGGATCTGCCCACCCGACAGTTTGACCCCGCGGGCGCCCACCATCGTCCCCAGCCCCGACTCGAGCCGCTCCAGATCGGGATCGAGCACGGCGAGCTGTACTGCTTCCCGGAGCCGCTCGCGGGTGACGCGCGCACCGAGGGCGATGTTGTCCTCGAGGGTCTCGGAGAACAGCCGCGGCACCTGACCGGTGTATGCCGAGCGGGGCGGCACGAAGAAGGCGGCCGGATCGTCGACCTGCTCACCGTTCCAGCGAATCTCGCCGGTGGCCGGTACCAACCCGAGCAGGGCACGCACCAGCATCGACTTTCCCGATCCGACCACGCCGGTCACCACCGTGAAGCTCCCCGCCTCGATCTCGAAGGAGACCTCCTCCAAGGCCACCGCCCCATCGGGGAATGTGTATGACAGATCCTTCACCTCGAGCCGCTCGAACGGCTCGACCACCGGATCCTCCGGCATCACGGTGAGCTGGGAAGTGGTCAGGGCGACACGGGTCCGGTCGAGCAGCACGGCGTCGGGGGCGTCCACGCTGAGCGCCCGCATCCGTTCGAACGCCACGCCGGTACGACGGTGCTGGACGATGATGTCGCCGATGAAGGACATGTAGTCGGTGAGGCGGGGCAGATAGATCAGGAAGATGGTGAGCTCACCGACGCTGATCACCCCCGACGCCACGTCCGATCCCGCCGCCAGCAACACGATCGCCACCCCCACCGTGGCCATGTTGCGGTTGATCGAGCGGAGGACCTCGGTGAGGATCGTGTCGCGCAGGGCCGCCTCCCGCCGCACCCGGTTGAGACGGCGGAACTCCTCCATCACCGGCTCCTCCGCCCGGCGCAAGGTGACCGCTTGCACCGCCGAGAAGGTCTCGCCGATGAATCCGGTGACCGACTCGGTGGCGGCCCGCATGGCACGTCGCCGTTGCCGGATGACCGGGCCGAACGCCTGGGTGAGAAACGCCGCCGCCACCGTCGGGATCAGCACCAGCAGCATGAGTTGGGGATCGATGGTGGCCATCACCGCTATCGATCCGATCCCGAACACGAGGATGCCGCCCACGTCCACCCAGTTCTCCATGTACTCGAGCACATCTTCGACGTCGTCACGAAAGGTGCTGACCGCCTCCCCCGGGGACTTCGGGATGACCCGGGAACCGGGCGCTTCCAGCATCCAACCGAGCAGGTTGCGCCGCAGCTGCAGACCCTGCTCGATGAGGTGACGGATCCAGGTTCGGTCGCCCACCCAGATGAAGCCGTTGCGTCCGATGGCGAGGGCGCTGAAGACCGCCACGATCGGCCACGGGCTGGCGGCGGGATCGTCGCCGGCGGCGAGGCGGTCGAAGACCATGCCGGTGAGCAGCCCGAACGCCAGCGGCAAGCCGTGAATGATCGTCCACAGCACGAACGAGAAGGCGAAACGGCCCGGGCGGTAGCGGATCGTCTCCCACCCGACCCGGAACGTGCCCACGCGATGCGGCAGCTCCTTCATGCCAGTTCCGTTCCGGCTCCGGCGGCCAGCAACCGGGCATAGCGTGATGCGGGATCGCGGTGCAGCGCTTCCCGGTCGCCGTACTCGACCACCCGACCGGCCTCCACCACCATGATCAGGTCGGAGCGCCGCACCGTGTCGAGGCGGTGGGCCACCACCACCACCGTCCGCCCCGAGAACAGTCGCTCGGCGGCAGCCGCCAGCCGCGACTCGGTGGCCGGGTCGAGGCGCGAGGAGGGCTCGTCGAGGATCACGACCTGAGGGTCCTGGAGGAACACCCGGCTGAAGGCCAGCAGTTGCTGCTCGCCCGCCGAGAGCCCGGCGCCGGAGGAGCCGAGCTTCTTGTCGAGGCCGAGGGTGCGGATCCAGTCGCCCAGCCCGGCCCGGTCAAGCACCGCCAGGATCTCGTCGTCGGTGCGGGAGCGGTCGAAGAAGGTGAGGTTGTCACGAATGGTGGCGCCGAACAGCTGGACGTCCTGGGTGACCACGCCGACCGAATGCCGCAACGAGGCGGCGTCGACGTCGCGGAGGTCCACGCCGCCGAGTATGACGCTGCCGAGCACTGGGTCGTACAGCCGTGAGATGAGCCTGGTGATGGTGGACTTGCCTCCGCCGGTTCGTCCGAGCAGACCCAGGACCTTGCCGGCGGGGACCACGAACGACACCTCGCGCAGCACCGGAGCGGCCTCGTAGGCGAACGTGACGGAGTCGAACTCGATGGAGAGTGGGCCCTCGGGCAGGTGACGACTCCCCGTGTGGGGCACCTTGGTGGTGACCTGGCGGAGGGCGTCGACACGGATCAGTCCGCCCGCCGCCTTCTGCAACTCCTGGAGTTGCTGTGTGATCTGTTCGATGGGTCGGCGCACCAGCGCCACGTACTGGATGACGAGGTAGGCGGTGCCGACGGTCACCGAGCCGCGCAGGAACAGCCAGACACCGAGGGCGAGGGCGATGGCGTCGCCGGTCCAGAAGGCGGTGTTGGCGGTCACCCACACCACCACCCGCTTGAGCCAGGCCCGCACCGTGTTGTCGTAGAAGTCGATCATCACCGGGCCGAATCGGGCCATCGTGAACCGGCCCGCCCCGTTGGCGCGAATGTCATCGATGCCGGCCAGCCGTTCCTCGACGAACCCGTAGTAGCCGGCCGAGGTTTCCCGCTCCTCCTCGGCCGCCGCCACCGCCAACGACCGCACCCGGTACAACAGCGCCAGCAACGCCACCACGTACACGCCGAGCACCGCCCCCATCACCAGGTTGCGGACGAACGACACGATCACCACACCCACGAGCAGCACCCCGGCCCCTGCCAGCCGCACGGTGAACCGCGACAGGAACTCGGCGAGGGCGGTGACGTCGCCATCGACCCGCTCGATGATCTCGCCCGGCGTCGTGTCGGTGTGAAATCCCATGTCCAGGCCCAGCAGATGTTCTGCCAGGTCTTCGCGCAGGGTATTGGTGGCATCCCATCCGACCCGGGCGCCGAGGATGGCCGAGATGGCCTCCAGCACCTGGGTGGTCACTCCGGCCACCAGGAAGGCCACGCCGATCCCGGTGAGAGTGTCGAGCCCCTCACCCACCAGCACCGAGTCGATGAAATCCGACAACACGATCGGCACCACCAGTTGCAGCCCGATCGATACGAGCAGCACCACACCCAGCGCCACCAACGTGCGCTTGTGCGGAGCGAGATACGTGGTCAGCGCCGCGCGATACCCGGGACTGTGGGTGACGGCCATGGCCAGAGCGTATCGGGGCGAGCGACCCCGGCGTCGGCGAATACCCGGGTCGGTCACCCCCGGAGCCGTCTCAGATTCGCCAACCGTTCGCAATCACACAAATGTGATTCCACCGTCCGTTCACCGAAGTTCCGTAAACCCGGGACAACGGAAACGGGAGGCGAAGCCATCAACACCACCATTGCGGGTCGGTTCGGAGGTCGGGGTCGGATCCTCTTCATCGGCGGTGCCCTCAACCAGACGAAAATCGCCCACGCCGTCGCCGGCCACCTGCCCGAGTTCGATGCCTGGTTCTCGCCCTGCTACGCCGATTCCGGGGTGGTGGGACGCCTCAGCAAGCGCAATCTCCTCGAATGGACGGCGCTGGGCGGGGTGATGCGTCAGTCGTCTCTCGCCTACCTCCGGGAGCACGATCTGCGTGTCGACGAGGGTGGCACGTTGCAGCCCTACGACCTGGTGGTGGCCACCACCGATCTGATCGTGCCCCGCAACATCGGGGATACCCCGATGGTGCTCCTTCAGGAGGGCATGACCGACCCCGAGACCCTCATCTACTCGGCCGTGCGCCGGCTGGGTCTGCCCCGCTACCTCGCCAGCACCGCCACCTTCGGCCTGTCACACCGCTACGAGTACCTGTGCGCCGCCAGCGACGGCTACAAGCAACTCTTCATCGACAAGGGTGTGGCGCCGGAACGAATCATCGTGACGGGCCTCCCCCACTGGGATGACCTGGCCTCCCCGATGGACTCCTCGTGGTTCCCGCATCGGGGACACGTGCTGGTCGCCACCTCTGATGCCCGCGAGACCTTCAAGGTCGACCGCCGGAAGCGCTTCCTGCGGCGTTGCCTCGAGATCGCAGACGGACGCGAGTTGGTGTTCAAGCTCCATCCCAACGAGAACCGTCGACGGGCCGAACAGGAGATCGCAGAGATCGCCCCCGGCTCCACCGTCTACAGCACGGGTGACATCAACCCGATGATCGCCACCGCCTCGGAGCTGATCACCCAGTACTCGACGGTGGTGTACATGGGCATTGCCGCCCGGATTCCCGTGCACTCCTACTTCGACACCGACCTCCTCACTCGGCTCATGCCGCTTCAGACGGGGGGACGGTCGGCGGCGTTGATGGCGGCGGTCTGTCGCACGGTCATGTCCTCGCATTCGGCGAGAAAGGAGTTGGTGGATGTCTGTCAATGTCGTGACTGTCGTGCAGGCGCGAGTGGGCTCCACGCGTTTGCCGGGTAAGGCGCTGCGCCAAGTGGGGGGAAAGCCCCTCCTGTGGTGGCAGCTGCAAAGAATGATGCGCTCGAAGCTGTCGGGCTCCATCGTGGTTGCCGTACCCGAGGGGAAGGCACAGAGTCCCATCGCGGCTCTGTGCCGGGATCTGGGGATCCCGGTCGTGTCCGGCCCGGAGGACGACCTGCTGGAACGCCACCTCATGGCGGCGCGTATCCACCGGGCCGACGTGGTGGTGAAGGTTCCCTCCGACTGCCCACTGATCGACCCCGCCGTGATGGACGCGGTGATCGCTGTCCACCTCGACCACCCGAACGCCACCGACTACGTGTCGAATCTCCATCCGATGTCGTGGCCCGACGGACAGGACGTCGAGGTGATCCCCACCGACGTGCTGGAGGAGGCGGGCGCCGAAGCCCGGCACGCCTTCGAACGCGAACACACCACCCCGTTCATCTGGGAGCGCCCCGAGCGCTACCGCCTGGCCAACGTCACCTGGGACCGCGACCGGTCCAACGACGTCCGGCTCACCGTCGACTACCCCGAGGACCTGGCGGTGGTCGAGGCGGTGCTGTCGGACCTGCCGCTGCACGCCGGTGTCGACCGGATCGTGGCGTACCTCGACGAAAGGCCCGAGATCGCTGGGCTCAACACCGGCTTCCGGGGGGTGAACTGGTACCGGCACCACCTTCCGGAGCTGTTCACGGTTGGGGTGGGCGATACCCGATGGGCGCCGGGCGAACGCGACGCCGCATGCTGACACCGGAGACCGTGGTCGAACTGGAGCAGCGGGCGCTGGCGGTACGCCGCCACATCGTCCGGATGGCGGGCAGGGGTGGCTGCTTCATCGGAGCCAGCCTGTCGTGCGCCGACCTGCTCGTCTACCTGTATTCGCAGTGGCTCTCGATCGACCCTGCCCGGATCGACGACCCCGACCGCGACGTGCTGCTGCTGTCGAAAGGCCACGACGTACCGGCTCTGTACGGCACCCTCGCCGAACTCGGGTTCTTCGATGCGCGCAGACTCGACCTCCATCTCGACATCGACGACCACATCTACTGGCATCCCAACATCGCGGTACCCGGTGTCGAGTTCCATTCGGGGTCGCTGGGGCATCTCCCGGCGGTTGGGCTGGGGGTGGCACTCGCCCGAGGCCTGGATGGAAGCGACGCCAGGACCGTCGTTGTGGTCGGTGACGGCGAGTTGAACGAGGGTTCGGTGTGGGAGACGTTGCTGGTGGCCGCCGGCCTCGGGGTGAAGGGCCTGACCGTGGTGATGGACCGCAACGGCTTCCAGGCGAACCTCCCGACCGAGGATCTCATCCCGCTCGAACCGCTGGAGGACAAGTTCCGGGCGTTCGGCTGGGCGGTGTGCCGGGTCGATGGCCACGACTTTCGTGCCCTCGACGGCGCCTTCTCCACCATCACGGCCGAGCCGACGGTTGTGGTCGCCGACACGCTGCGCGGCAAGGGTGTGACCTCGCTCGAGGGCCGGGCCGATCGCTGGTTCGTCAAGCTCTCCCCCACCGAGGTCGACGACGTCCTCGCCGAGCTCGACTCCGGTGAGGCTGCCCGGCTGTCGTCGCCCACCATGGTGGTGCGCTGATGCCGCTCGACCTGGGCGAACGCACCTACGAGACCACCCTGGGAGACCTGGCGGAGGCCGACCACCGCATCGTGGTGATGACCGCCGAGAACCGGGCGATGCTGCGCAACCTCCCCACCCGCCTGGGGCGGCGCTTCATCGACACCGGCATCAGTGAACAGACCCTGGTCGGGGCCGCCGCCGGGCTGGCCCGGTTCGGGCGCATTCCGGTGGTCCACGCCCTGGCGGCGTTTCTCACCATGCGCGCCTTCGAGTTCATCCGCACCGACGTCGGGATTTCGGGTCTACCCGTGAAACTCGTCGGCTTCGTACCCGGGTTGCTCTCGGACGCCAACGGCCCCACCCACCAGGCCATCGAGGACATCGCTCTCATGCGCCAGATTCCCGGGATGCGGGTGTTCTCGCCCTCGGACCGTCGCGAACTGCTTTCGGCGCTGCCCGCCATCGTGGCCGACCCCCACCCGTGGTACATCCGCTATATCGACACCGACCCGGTGGGCGAGCATTCCCCGTTCGAGCCCGGTACCGCCCGGCGACTCCGCAGCGGGCTCGACGCCACCATCCTCACGCACGGGCTGATGTGCGCCCCGGCGCTGGAAGCGGCGGGCATCCTCGCCGCGGACGGGTTCGAGGTGGGCGTCGTCGACATGCGCACCCTGTCCCCGGTCGATCGGGCGGCGGTCCTGGGCGGTCTCACCGCTCCACTGTGTGTGGTGGTCGAAGACCACCTGGCCACCGGAGGGCTGCTCGGGATCGTGGCCGAGACGGCACTCGCCGCCGCCGTCACAGGGCGGGTTCTCCCGATCACCCTCGGCGAGAGCTGGTTCCGGCCCGGGCCGCTGTCGGCGGTGGCCCGCCACCACGGCCTCGACGCCCAGGGTCTCGCCGTCCGTATCCGATCCGAACTGATGGGAGTCAGACCTTGAACTCGACCGAGACCATCCGCCCGTCGACCCAGCCGCTGCCGGACATCACCATCTCCAACCTGCTCCACGAGCGTGCGGTGGGTCTGATGCCCCCCACCACCCAGGTGCTGGCCAAGGGACCCACCCAGTACGTCGATGGGGTGGCGCCCAAGTACGTGGTGCGGGGGCGTGGTGCGCGCCTGTGGGACGTCGACGGCAACGAGTTCCTCGACTGGTCGATGGGAGTGGGGCCGGTCTCCCTCGGCTACGCCCACCCCGAGGTCGACGAGGCGATCCGCCGCCAGCTCGCCGACGGAATCACGTTCTCGCTCATGCACCCACTCGAAGTCCAGGTCTCCGAGCTGTTGGAAGAGGTGATCCCCAGCGCCCAGTCGGTGCGTTTCGCCAAAACCGGGGCCGAGGCCACTGCCGCCGCAGTCCGCACCGCCCGCGCCTACACCGGGCGTGACCGCATCCTGGCCTGCGGGTACCACGGGTGGCACGACTGGTACATCGGGGCGCTCCCCCGCCATGCCGGGGTGCCGGAGGCGGTACGGGACCTTATCGCCACCTTCCCCTACAACGACGCCGCCTCGCTGGCATCTTCGATCGACGACTCGGTGGCGGCGGTCATCCTCGAACCGATGAGCTTCCAACACCCCCAGCCCGGGTTCCTCGAAGCGGTGGTCGACATCGCCCATCACCACTCCGCCCTGGTGATCTTCGACGAGATCTGGACCGGTTTCCGCTGGGCGATCGGCGGGGCACAGCAGCTGTACGGCATCACCCCCGACCTGACCACCGTGTCCAAGGGCATGGGCAACGGCATGCCCATCGCCGCCCTGGTGGGCCGGCGCGACATCATGGCAGTGCTCGAGACCGAGGCCTTCTTCTTCTCGACGTTCGGGGGCGAGGCGTTGTCACTGGCCGCCACCAAGGCCACCATCGAGATCATGCGACGGGACTCGGTCCCGACCCACCTGGCCGAGATCGGCTCGATGCTGCAACGCGGCTACGACGAATGCGCCGCCCGCCACGGCCTGTCATCGGTGACGCGCTGTGTCGGCCACCCGGCCCGGGCGATGGTCGAGTTCCTCCCCGAGGCAGGCGACCCCCTCCTGCAGAAGTCGCTCGTCCAGCAGGAGCTGATCCGCTCGGGGATCCTGTGGCAGGGCTTCCACACCGTCAGCGCCGCCCACACCGCCCGCGACGTGGATGACACCCTCGACGCCTTCGACCACGCCCTCGCCAGCCTGGCAACCGCATTGAGCCACGGCGACCTGGAGGGACGCATCCTGGGTACGCCGGTCCAACCGGTGTTCCGACGAACCGGGGACTTCGACACCAAGCCGAGGCGAACCACGTGACGGACCCGTTCTCGCTGGAGGGTCGGGTTGTGGTGGTGACCGGTGCCGGTGGACTGCTGGGCCGCCACCACGTGCAGGCGCTGGCCGCGGCCGGTGCGCAGGTGGTGGCCGCCGACCTCGTCCTCGAGGACGCCGAGAAGGTGCTGGCTCCGTTGGCCGGCCGCCACCTGCCGGTCGAGGTCGACATCACCGATCCCGGCGCGGTCGCCGCCATGACCGAGGCGATCGTGGGCGAGTTCGGCCGGGTGGATGCGCTCGTCAACAACGCCGCCGCCAACGACATGGTCGAGGCGCCGGATCTCACCGGCGACCTCTCCCGGTTCGAGGTCTATCCACTCGAACAGTGGCGCAGGATGCTCGACGTCAACGTCACCGGGACCTTCCTCGTCACCCAGTCGGTGGGGACCGTCATGGCCGACGCCGGAGCAGGGTCGATCGTCAACATCGCCTCCACCTACGGTCTGGTTGGTCCGGACCAGTCGATCTACCGCCGGCCGGACGGGTCCCAGCCGTTCCACAAGTCCCCCGCCTACCCCACATCGAAGGGGGCGGTGATCGCCTTCACCCGCTACCTGGCGGCCTACTGGGGGCATCTGGGTGTGAGGGTGAACACTCTCTCCCCCGGCGGTGTCGAAAACCACCAGGACGACGAGTTCGTGCGGCGCTACGTCCAGCGGACACCGCTCGGGCGGATGGCTTCTCCAACCGACTACGCCGGGGCGCTGGTCTTCCTGTGCTCCGACGCCTCGCTCTACATGACCGGAGCCAACCTGGTCATCGACGGCGGCTGGACCACATGGTGACCATCACCGAGCGGGCCGCCCGCATCGAGCTGTGCCTCACCGACTGCGACGGTGTACTCACCGATGCCGGGGTGTACTACTCCGCCGGCGGGGAGGAGCTCAAACGATTCTCGTTGCGCGACGGCATGGGCGTCCAGCTCCTCCGTGAATCCGGTGTCGCGGTCGGCATCGTCTCCGGAGAGGCATCGCTCCCGCTGGTGGCCCGCGCCGACAAGCTCCGCATCGACGAACGCCATCTCGGCGTCACCGACAAGCTTTCGGTGTTGACGGCGATCTGCGCCCGTCGCGGGCTCTCCCACGACGAGGTCGCCTACATCGGTGACGACGTCAACGACCTCGAGGTGATGCGGGCGGTCGGTCTCGCCGCCGCTCCGGTCGACGCCGTGGCCGAGGTCCGGTCAATCGCCCACGTGGTGGTCGACGCCCGCGGAGGCCATGGGGCCTTCCGGGCGTTGGCCGATCTGATCGTATCCGCCAAACGACGACAGGAGACGCAATGACGGTAGAGGTACAAGTGGGTGACCGGATCATCGGCGAGGGCCGACCGGTGTTCGTCATCGCAGAGATCGGGATCAACCACAACGGGGATCTCGACCTCGCCAAGAAGCTGATCGACGGGGCGGTGTTCGCCGGCTGCGACGCAGTCAAGTTCCAGAAGCGCACCCCCGAGCTGTGCACGCCACCAGATCATTGGGATCTGGAGCGCGACACGCCATGGGGCCGGATGACCTACATCGAGTACCGGCGCCGGATCGAATTCGGACAGGACGAGTACGCCGCCATCGACGCCCATTGCGCCGACCGTGGCATCCAGTGGTTCGCATCGTGCTGGGACGAGCCCTCGGTCGACTTCATCGAAGCGTTCGATCCACCGATGTACAAGGCCGCCTCGGCATCGCTTACCGACCTGCCGCTCCTGAAGGCGATGCGCGCCACCGGTCGACCGCTCATGATCTCCACCGGGATGTCGACCCTCGACCAGATCCACGCGGCGGTGGCGGCGGTCGGCACCGAGAACCTGATGGTGGCGCACTCCACCTCCGCCTACCCATGCACCACCGACGAACTCAACCTTCGCGTGCTCACGACCTTGCGGGCGCTCTATCCGGAAGTCCCGATCGGCTACTCCGGCCACGAGGTGGGTCTCGCTCCCACCTGGGCCGCGGTGGCGCTCGGTGCCACCTTCGTGGAGCGCCACGTCACCCTCGACCGGGCCATGTGGGGTTCGGACCAGGCGGCGTCGGTCGAGATCTTCGGGATGCACCATCTCGTCCGTGACATCCACGACGTGGCCCGCGCCCTCGGCGACGGCGTGAAGCGGGTGTACGACTCGGAGCTGGCCCCGATGCGCAAGCTGCGTCGGGTGTCGGCGAGCGTATGACCCTCACGACCCGGGTCTCGGTGCGGCTGGTGCGACGGGGCGACCGTCGCGACATCGCCGGCTTCGTCGACCTCCCCGAGCGGCTGCATGCCGCAGGCGGGGTGTGGGCGCCGCCCGGACTGCGACGTGACGCCATCCGTCAGCTGCACCGCAGCCACCCTTTCCACCAGCACTCCTCGGCGTCGTTCTTCGTCGCCGAGCACCGGGGTCGGGCGGTGGGGCGGATCGCCGCCATCGAGAACCGCCGCTACAACGTCCACCACGGCACCCGAGCAGGCTTCTTCGGGAGCTTCGAGACCGTCGACGATGAAGCGGTTTCGACGGCGTTGTTCGCCGCCGCTCTCGACAGCCTGCGCCGCCGCAACCTCACCGAGGCGATCGGCCCGCGCGGCGTGTCCGGTCTGGGCGAGACGTTGCTGGTGGACGGGTTCGAGCACCGCCCGGTGGGCGGGGTGGCCTGGACCCCGCCGTACTACGAGCAGCACGTCCTCGCCGCCGGGTTCGAGCCGATGGTGGACTTCCGTTCCGGTTGGTTCGCTTCGACCCACCAACATCGCCAGGTGATCCACAACGTCGCCGAGCGGGCCCGATTGAGGAGTGGGTTCGAGACCATGACGTTCCAGTCGCGGGCACAGCTGAGGCGGTGGCTTCCCCGCATCATCCCGGTGTTCCTCGATGCGATGTCGGAGACGGTCACGTTCTATCCGCCCACGAGGGAAGAGATCGACGAGCTGGTTCGCACCATCCTGCTGGTGGTCGACCCCCGCGCCGTGACGGTGGTGCTGAAGCGGGGCCGGGTGGTGGGGTTCATCTTCGCCTACCCTGACCTAGGCGAGGTGCTCGCCCGCACCCGGGGGCGGCTGGCCCCGTTCGGATGGGTGGATTTCCTGACCGGCCGCGACAACCGGCCCGTGTACGCCATCAACGGCGTCGGGGTACTCGCCGAACATCGCGGTTTCGGGGCCAACGCCCTGCTGTACAGCGAGATCACCCGAGTCCTGCTCGAGGACATCGGGGTGCAGGCTGCCGAGGTCGTCCAGGTGGCCACCACCAATCGCCGGAGCTTCGAGGACATGACCGCGCTGGGCGTGACCTGGAACAGGACGCACCGGCTCTACCGAAAGGAGTTGTGATGACACCGATGAGCCAGCAATTGGCGGAGAAGGGCTTCGTGGTCGCCCGGGGCGTGCTGACGCCCGACGAGGTGGCCCACTACCGGAGCCTCCTGATCGAACGTTCCGAGATCATGATGACGCCGGTCCGTCGCCACGGCCGGGGTGGTCACAGCTGGAACAACACCGATGGCGTGTCCAAAGACCCGGCATTCTGGGACCTCATCTGGCACCAGCGCCTGCTGGCGGAGGTCGACGCCACCATCGGCTCCGGCTTCAAGTACCTGCAGCACTCCGACCTCCAGGTCGGGTTCTCCGCCATCGCCTGGCATCGCGACAACGTCAACCGCACGCTCGGCGTCGGGCCCGACTGGGACGAAACCGAAGGACCGTACGGGCTGGTCCGGGTCGGCATCTACCTGCAGAGCTACGAGGAGTCCGGGTTCCGGCTCGGATTCATCCCCCGGAGTCACCGCTTCTCACCCGAGGCGGGTCCGACCAGCCGATGGACCAGGGAGACCGGGTACCGACTCCAGGGTGGCCTCGCCTACCTGGGGCCGAGATTCCAGAACCTGACCCGGTCCGCCGAATGGGTGGCGACCAACCCGGGCGATGCCATCATCTTCGACCCCCGCATCCTGCATTCGGGCAGTTACATCCAGGGCCTCAAGCTGTCGATGTTCGTCGGCTACGGCCACGAGAACCGGCACTTCGCCGACCTCCAGAACTACTACCGCAACGTGCGCACCGAACTCGGCTACCGGGCCTTCGACCCCGAGTTGGTCGATCGCCTCAGGGAGCACCACCTGTTCGCCGATTCGGTGGAAGACTCAGACCAGGTCGACGAGGCCTACGTGCCTTCCGCCCCGATCCGGAAACTGGTGGAACGCCGGGTTCGGACGCGGTAGCTACCAGGCAGAACGCGCAATCTCTGCGTGGCTCGTCGCTCGTCGCCGTCGGCACCCCTCACAGAGTGATGAGGACAACCGCACCCAGCGCCAGCCCAGCACCCAGCCAGTGGGTCGGCGTGAGCCTCTCCTTCAGGACGATGGCCGCCAGAACCACGGT
>JBHJOH010000231.1:0-5391 GCA_050329955.1 Acidimicrobiia bacterium
GTTGATGCCATGATCGAACGATTCAGGGAACGGGCCGGCGCCGTCAAGGACCGTCCGCTCCCCCCTGTCGCCGGTGCGGAGCGCAAACGTTTCATCACCCAGGCGGAGCGGGACTTCACCGACTACTCGCTGATTTCGAACGCCACCTGGGCGGTCGAGGGCGGGCATCTGGTGCTGAGGATCCCTCTCGCCGGCGAGCAGTGAGATGACAGACGGGCCCCGGCTCGTCATCGTGTCAGGCAAGGGCGGGGTCGGGAAGTCGGCTGTCACCGCCGCCATGGCGCTCGCCGCCCACCGGCGCGGCGGACGGGTGCTGGTCGTCGCCATGACCGGAGACGGGGGTGGTCTTGCCGGCCATCTGGGTGTGCCTCCTTTGCAGTTCGACACCCGTGAGGACCGGCCCGGTCTGTTCACCACGGTGGTGGAGCGAACCCAGGCGCTGCGGGAGTATCTCCACCTCCAGGTCGGGCTTCCCTCGATCGTGGCGTTCGGACCCGCCGTCCGGGCCTTCGACGCCCTCGCCTCGACCGCTCCGGCGGTGCGCGAGATCGTCACCATGGGAAAGGTGCTGTGGGAGGTCAAACGCCAGGAGTGGGATCTCGTGGTGGCCGATGGCCCACCCACCGGCCAGATCGGCTCGTTCCTGCGGGCCGCCCGAACGATCTCCGAACTGGTTCCCTCCGGCCGCATCCGGGAACAGGCGGCCTGGATGGAGGGAATTCTGCTCGAGCAGGGCGTCGCCACCCTCTCCCTCGTCACCCTCGCAGAAGAACTTCCCACCTCCGAAACCCAGGAGACGTTGGACTGGCTCGACCGGGAGAAACTCGTGACGACGGTCAACATCATCGCCAACAGGATCATCGAACCTCTCGACTGGTCAGGTGACGGCCTTCCCTCGGGTCGGGCCGGTGAGGCCGCCCGGCTCCACATGTCGCTGAGTTCGGAACAACGGCGCTGGCTCGCAGCGCTCCCCCCGGATCGACAACTCCCCTTCATGTTCGGGACCATGACACCCACCGAGGTGTCGGCCCGCCTGGCAGACGAGATCGAAGCATGGCAATGACCCGGGCATTGCTCGTGACCGGGGGTGGTGGCGTCGGCAAGACCACGGTCTCCGCGGCCCTGGCGGTCCGGGCGGCTCGACTCGGCATCAGAACGCTGGTCGTGACGGTGGACCCGGCCCGCCGCCTGGCCGACGCTCTCGGGGTCGAGGACCTGGGGTCGGAGCCGACCCCGCACCCCACCGAGCCCAACCTGTGGGCGGCGATGCTCGACGCCACGTCGTCGTGGGCGGCCATCGCCCACCGACACGCCGATCCCGCCGTGGCCGACCGCCTCGTGAACAACGCCTTCTTCGCCGCCGCCACCACCCACTTCCCCGCCAGCCAGAGCTATGCCGCCGCCGAAGAGGCGGCCACATTCCTCGACGCCCGGGCCTGGGAACTGGTGGTAGTCGACACCCCTCCCTCGGCGGGTGGCATCGAGTTCTTCACTGCCCCGGCGGCCATGACCGATCTGGTGGGCGGTCGACTGCTCAAATGGGTGACGGGCGCCTTCCTCCCCGGTCGGAACTTCCTGTTCGACCGGGCCACTCGACCGGCGCTGCGCCTGGCCGACCAGATCCTGGGCTCATCCCTGCTCGAGGCGATCGCCCAGTTCCTCATGGACCTCAGGACCACCTACGACGGTATCTCGGGGCGATCACGTCAGATCGAGGAGCATCTTCGGCGGGCCACCACCATCGTGGTGACGACGGCGGACCCCACCCCCATCCGCGAAGCGGTCAAGTTCTTCCGGGAGCTTCCGGAGATCGCATCGCGGCCTGCGGCGGTGATCTTCAACCGGACCCTGCCCGAAGAGTGGATCGATGCCCGTCCGGGACGGGTGGATCAGGTGCTGGCCGACAATCTGCGGAGATGGGGTGACGAGTCGAGGCGTCAACGCGATCTCCGGACCGAGTTCGCCTCCCGCTACCGGGCCGGCCTTTCCCAGATCCCATGGCAACCAGAAGCGCCCACCGACCTCGACTCGCTGGATGCGCTCATCGACGCATCCGCCGGATTCGACCTCGAGGAGTTGCTCCGGCGCTGATCGGCAACGACCGTTGCTCAGTCGTCGACCAGTTGCGCCATGACCTCGTCGTCGATGTCGTAGTTGGCGTAGACGGTCTGGACGTCATCCAGATCTTCCAGCGCATCGACCAACCTGAATATCTTGGCGGCAGTGGAGGCATCCACCGCGATCGTGGTCGACGGCAGTTGGATGAGGTCGGCCGACTCGATCAGCAGGCCCGCTGCGACCAGCGCGTCGTTGACCGGAAACAGATCGTGCGACGACGTGATGACCTCGTGGACGTCACCGGTGGACCGAATGTCCTCGGCCCCGGCGTCGATGGCCACCATCATCACCGTCTCCTCGTCACCGTTGGTGATGATTTGGCCCTTTGGCTCGAAGAGGTACCCGACCGACCCAGGTTCCCCGAGCGCGCCGTTGTTGCGGCTGAAAGTGGCCCGCACATCGGAGGCGGCACGATTGCGGTTATCGGTCAGGATCTGACAGTAGAAGGCGACGCCACCGGGGCCGTAGCCCTCGTACCAGATCTCCTCGTAGTTGGCCCCGTCGAGCTCGCCCGAGCCTCGTTTGATGGCGCGGTCGATGTTGTCGACGGGGACCGAGGCGGCGCGGGCCTTGGCGATGGCCTGCGCCAGAGTGGCATTGCCGGCCGGGTTCCCCCCGCCCTGGCGGGCGGCGACTTCGACCGCCTTGCACAGTTTGGCGAACAATTTGCCGCGCCTGGCGTCGTTGGCGCCCTTCTTACGCTTGATCGTTGCCCATTTCGAATGGCCCGACATACTTCTCGCTCCGCTTAGATGAGGTCGATGAGCATCTGATGGATCCGGTCATCACCGGTCAGTTCCGGGTGGAAGGACGTTCCGAGGATGCGACCCTGGCGCACCATCACCGGATGCTCCCGTACAGTAGCGAGCACCTCCACGCCACTTCCAACCGCTGCCACCCACGGTGCCCGGATGAACACGGCATGGAAGGGTTCCGCCAAGCCGGCGATCTCGAGATCCGTCTCGAACGACTCGTTCTGCCGCCCGAAGGCGTTGCGCTGTACCACCACGTCGAGCACGCCCAGCAACGGCTGGGTACCTTCGGTCACCGCCGTGGCGGAGAAGATGAGCCCCGCACATGTGCCATAGGTGGGAAGCCCACCCTCGATCATCGACCGGAGCGGGTCGATGACACCGAAACGAACCGCCAGCTTGCCGATGGTGGTCGACTCCCCGCCGGGCATCACGATGGCCTCGATGCCGAAGAGATCCTCGGGCAGCCGCACCTCCCGCACCTCTGCCCCCAGCCGTCGGAGGGCCATCCCGTGCTCCCGGAAGTCACCCTGAAGAGCCAGGACGCCGACCGTCGGGGCGTTCGAGCTCACCAGCCGCGTCGAGCGAGCTGCTCGGCCTCCGAGAGGGTCCCCATCTCCAGACCGGGCATGGCGGCGCCGAGACCGCGCGACACCTTGGCCACCACATCGGGGTTCTGCCAGTTGGTGGTGGCGTCCACGATGGCCCGGGCGAACAGCGCCGAATTGGAACTCTTGAAGATGCCCGAGCCGACGAACACGCCGTCGCAGCCGAGCGCCATCATGAGGGCTGCGTCGGCGGGCGTGGCGATGCCTCCGGCGGCGAAGTTCACAACCGGGAGCTTTCCGGTGCCGGCGATCTCCTTGACCAGCTCGTAGGGCGCCTGCATGTCACGGGCCGCAGTCATGAGCTGCTCGTCGCCGAGCACCGTGAGCTGACGCATCTGGTTGGTCATGGTCCGCATGTGGCGCACCGCCTCCACGACGTTGCCGGTGCCCGCCTCGCCCTTCGTGCGGATCATGGCGGCCCCCTCGCCGATGCGGCGGGGGGCCTCTCCGAGGTTGCGGGCACCGCACACGAACGGCGTGACGAACGCCCACTTGTCGATGTGATGCTCCTCGTCGGCGGGGGTGAGCACTTCGGACTCGTCGATGTAGTCCACCGCCAGCGACTGCAGCACCTGCGCTTCCAGGAAGTGGCCGATCCGGGCTTTGGCCATGACCGGAATCGATACGGCCTCCTGAATGCCCACGATCATCTCAGGGTCGGACATGCGTGCCACTCCGCCGTCCTTACGGATGTCGGAAGGCACACGCTCGAGAGCCATCACCGCCACGGCGCCGGCCTCTTCGGCCACCTTGGCCTGTTCGGCGTCGACGACGTCCATGATGACGCCGCCCTTGAGCATGTCGGCCAAGCCCCTCTTCACAAGGTCTGTTCCACGTTCCACGATGATCTCCTTCCGGATATGAATGGTACCCGAGGTGACGTCAGACGGATTCGAGCGCCCGTAGGTAGGCCGACCGGTAGCTGTCGACGGCGTGTGGCCAGTCGTAGCGCTCGCTCAACCGACGCCCGACCCGCGACAAGGATTCCGACCAATCGGGTGACGAGAGCATCGTGATCATCGCCTCGGACCACTCGGCGACGTCACCCGGGGTCACATAGGTGGCCCCGTGCTCGGCCACGGCCCGAAAGGCCGGCAGGTCGCTGGCGATCACGGCGCACCCGGCCGCCATCGCTTCCGCCACCACGATGCCGAAGCTCTCTCCCCCCAGGTTGGGGGCGACGAACACCGCGGCGGACGTGAGCAGGGAACGTTTCTCGGCCTCTCTGACCCGTCCGGCGAACTGGACGCCGCCTGGACCGTCGGCCCGGGCGGAGCCGATCACCATCAGCTCGGCATCGGGGTGGGCGGCCATCACCGCCGGCCAGGCACCGATGACGACGTCCAGACCTTTTCGGGGTTCATCCCGCCCGAGGAAGACGACCCGCTTGGGTCTTCTCGTCGTCTCCAGTCGATAGGCGGAGACGTCGATGGCGTTGGGGATGATATCCACCTCACCCCACCCAGCCGGCAGAGCCTGACGGGCCACGGCGCTGACCGCGGTTTTTGTCCTCGATCGCATCGACGTCGACACCAGGCCGGGTGCATGCCGGTACAGCCGGCGGGCCCACTCCGGAGGGTCGGCGTGGAAGGTGAGAACCATTGGAGTGTCCAGCCGCAGGGTCGCCCAGCCCACCAGGGGGATGAGCGGCTCATGCAGATGGACCACGTCGACCCCGGTCATGGCCTCTCGCACCGCGGCGTTGGCGGATCGGGCGAGCGTGATGGGAACACGTGAACCGTTGGCGGTGACCGGGACGACCGAGCCCAGGGATCTCCAGTCCCCGCGGCCTGGGCCGGCCAGCACCACGTCGTCGCCGGCCCGTTCGAGGCGATCCTTCAGCTCGATCGTGAGCTGTTGGACACCACCGGGAGCCGACAGGTCGTACGGGCACACGATCCCGACCTTCACCC
>JBHJOH010000232.1:0-6098 GCA_050329955.1 Acidimicrobiia bacterium
GGCCTGACTTCGTCTCGGCGGTCCAGCTCGATGTGGTCGGCTTCGTGGGAGCGGTCGGATTGTGTCTGTTCGGACTGGTCTCTCTCGGATCGGGCTGGGCGCTGATCCATCCACCAGGTTCTCCCAGGAGCTTGCTCGCACGGCGCTTCCTCATGGCACAACCCGCCAAGTACATCCCTGGTGGAGTCTCGATGCCGGTGAGTCAGGTGGCCCTGTCGAAGGAATACGACTCGTCGACGGCGTCGTCTGTCGCCCGGCTCATCACACATTCGGCGATGATGGTGTGCGGCGGGCTGCTGGCCGGATCAGCGATGATGCTCGAGCCATCCCAACGTTCGCTCGGGGCGGTCTGCCTGCTGGGGGGAGCGATCGGGTCCGTCTGGATCCTGATCGCCGACGTAGCGAGCGTGATCAACGGTCTCACCGATCGGCTTCGGCGGTTCAAACCGACGCGCTCACTCCCGCGCCTTGCGGACCTGCAGTTACCGCGCACGGCAAAGGCCGCCGCCTTGCTGGCGTGCTTTGTAGGGATGACAGCCCTCGCCGCGGCCTTCCCGCTCCTGGGACGGACCAACCCGGACCTCCCGGGCTACGCCGGTTTGATGGGCGCCTTCGCCTTCGCCTGGACCGTCGGGTTTCTTGCCATCCCGTTCCCCGCAGGGGCCGGCGTTCGCGAAGGCGCCCTCGCCCTGGCTTCGAGTGATTCCGCCACCTTCGGAACCCTGTTGGCGCTCGCCCTCCTGCATCGGGTGGCGATGCTCGCAGCGGAAACCGTCGGTCTCGTCGCGTCCGCATTGAGCGACCGAGTCACGGCTGGACGAACCCGCCGGCGTGACTCGGAGCCGGGCTGAACGGTGTCCGCTGGAGCCAGCGCTATCGAACATGCGTTCGTCACAATCCTGAACTAGCATCGGAAGGTCCTCACCGACGGAGTCAACCGGGGCCCATGTCCATCGACACCATCCTCATTCGCGGCGCCCGCGAACACAACCTCAAGAACCTGTCGTTGGAGCTGCCCCGCGACAAGCTGATCGTCTTCACCGGCCTGTCGGGCTCTGGGAAGTCGTCGCTGGCGTTCGACACCATCTACGCCGAAGGGCAACGACGGTACGTCGAGTCGCTATCGGCCTACGCCCGTCAGTTCCTCGGCCAGATGGACAAGCCCGACGTCGACTTCATCGAAGGGCTGTCGCCGGCCATCTCCATCGATCAGAAGACGGCGAGCCGCAACCCGCGCTCCACGGTGGGCACCGTCACCGAGATCTGGGACTACCTGCGGCTCCTGTACGCCCGCATCGGCATCCCCCACTGTCCCAACGACGGCACACCACTCGTCAAGCAGACCCCCCAACAGATCGTCGACAAGATCCTCGAGTTGCCGGAAGGCACCCGGTTCCAGGTGCTCGCTCCCGTCATCCGCGGCCGCAAGGGCGAGTACGAGGCCATGCTCAAGGATCTCGCCTCGCAGGGCTTCGCCCGGGCCCGTATCGACGGTGAGGTACGCGACCTCACCGAGGACATCAAACTCGACCGCTACTACCAGCACACCATCGAGGTGGTGGTCGACCGCCTGGTCAGCAAGCCCGGAATCGATCAGCGGCTCACCCAGTCGCTCGAGACGGCGCTCGGCCTCACCGAGGGTGTCGTCGACATCGACGTGATCGACGGTCAGACCCTCACCTTCAGCCAACATCTCGCCTGTCCGCTCGACGGGTTCAGCTTCGAGGAGCTCCAGCCCCGCAACTTCTCGTTCAACAGCCCGTACGGCGCCTGTGTCGAGTGCTCGGGCATCGGTACCCGGTTCCAGGTCGACGCCGACCTGGTGATACCCGACCCCGACCGGTCCATCGCCGATGGGGCGGTGGCGCCCTGGTCGGGCAACAAGATGAAGTACTTTCAGCGCATGCTCGAAGGCATCGCCGAAGAGATGGGCTTCTCGCTGACCACGCCCTGGAAGGACCTCCCCGCCAAGGTCCGCAAGGCGATCCTGCAGGGGACCGGCGAGCGCAAGATCAGGGTCTCGTACGCCAACCGGTTCGGCCGCAAACGTGAGTACTCGGCCACCTACGAAGGGGTTCTGCCGTTCCTGTCGCGCCGCCACGAAGGCGCCGAGTCCGACAACGCCCGTGAGTACTACGAGGAGTACATGCGCGAGGTCCCGTGCGAGACCTGCTCGGGCGGGCGACTCAACCCGGTGTCGCTGGCGGTCACCATCGCCGGCATGGGCATCCACCAGCTGTCCTCGATGTCGTTGGGTGAGACCCACCGGTTCCTCGAGGATGTGAAACTCACCGAACGCGAATCGACCATCGCCGAGCGGGTGTTGAAGGAGATTCGCGCCCGCCTCCGCTTTTTGCTCGACGTCGGGCTCGAATACCTGACGCTGGCCCGCTCGGCCGCCACCCTGGCCGGAGGGGAAGCCCAGCGCATCCGCCTGGCGACCCAGATCGGATCGGGGCTGGTGGGGGTGCTCTACATCCTCGACGAGCCTTCGATCGGGTTGCACCAACGTGACAACCAACGACTCATCGAGACCCTGATCCGTCTTCGCGACCTGGGCAACACCCTGATCGTGGTCGAACACGATGAGGACACCATCCGGGTGGCCGACCACATCGTCGACATCGGGCCTGGCGCCGGCGAGCACGGCGGTTTCGTGGTGGCGCAGGGAACGTTCGCCGATCTGTGCTCCGCCCCCGCCTCGGTCACCGGCGACTACCTGGCGGGCCGGCGCCGGATCGAAGTTCCGCCCATCCGGCGGATCGGGAACGGCAATGCCATCAGGGTGCTGGGAGCCACCGAGAACAATCTCCGCAACGTCGACCTGTCGATCCCGCTCGGATCGTTCGTTGCCGTCACGGGGGTGTCAGGGTCCGGTAAGTCGACCCTGGTGGAGGACATCCTCTCCAAGGCCCTCCACCAGAAGATCTACCGGTCACGCTCCAACCCGGGCCGCCACAAGAAGATCGAGGGCATCGAATACATCGACAAGGTCGTCAACATCGACCAGTCGCCCATCGGCCGCACCCCGCGTTCGAATCCGGCCACCTACACCGGGCTGTTCGACCACATCCGCACCCTGTTCTCGTCGACCAACGAGGCCCGGGCCCGGGGCTATCAACCCGGTCGGTTTTCGTTCAACGTCTCCGGTGGCCGCTGTGAGGCGTGCGCCGGAGACGGCACCATCAAGATCGAGATGCACTTCCTTCCCGACGTGTACGTGCCCTGTGAGATCTGCGGTGGCAAGCGATACAACCGCGAGACGCTCGAGATCATGTGGAAGGGCCACACCATCGCCGACATCCTCCAGATGTCGGTGGAGGAAGCACTCGAGTTCTTCGAGAACCAGCCCAAGATCGCCAGGATCCTGCAAACGCTCTACGACGTGGGCCTCAGCTACGTTCGCCTCGGCCAACCCGCCACCACCCTGTCGGGCGGAGAGGCCCAACGCATCAAACTGGCTTCCGAGCTCGGGAAGCGTTCGACCGGGCGGACGTTCTACATCCTCGACGAGCCCACCACGGGCCTACATTTCGAGGACATCCGCAAACTGCTCCAGGTCCTCCAGAGGCTGGTGGACAGTGGCAACACGGTGCTGGTGATCGAGCACAACCTCGATGTCATCAAGTCGGTCGATCACGTCATCGACCTCGGCCCCGAGGGTGGCTCGGGTGGCGGGTTGATCGTGGCAGAGGGCACGCCCGAAGAGGTGGCAGTGGTGCCGGACAGCTACACCGGCAAGTTCCTGCGGGAGGTCCTGCCGATCACCTGACCCGATCGGTGAAACGAATCGGTCCTATCGTACGGTCCGTGAAGTCCCAGGCAGGTGGATCAGAACCCGGCGAGGAGAACAGCTGGGTCGAGCTCACCGACTGGTGGCTCGCCGAGTTGGAGGGCGACCCCACCTACGAGGAGCTGGTCACACCATTGGTGAAAGAACTGACACCGGTGACCGATCGCCCGGTGGTCGATCTCGGGTGCGGCGAAGGTCGTCTGATGGGTGCGCTGCGCGAGATGGGAAACGAGGCCGTCGGAGTCGACATCGACCGCGGCCTTCTTCGACGGGCACGAGCACAGGGACCTGTGGTCCGCACCGAGCTGCCACAGCTGTCAGCGCTGTCGTCCGGAGTGTTCGGCGGCGCACTCGTGTGCCTCGTCATGGAGCACATTGCCGAGCACCGGACGCTGATCTGTGAAGCCGCCCGCGTCGTAGTCGAGGGGGGCTTCCTGGTCGTCGTCATCAACCATCCCATCTTCACGGCACCGGAATCCGGCCCCATCGTCGATTCGGATGGCGAGATGCTGTGGCGACCGGGCGAATACTTCGGCTCCGGCTGGACCGACGAGCCGGCTGGAGCGGGCATCGTGAGGTTTCACCATCGTCCGATGTCGGAGCTGCTGAACGCCGCCGCCGAGTGCGGATGGTCGCTCGATCGCTTGGTCGAGGTGGGCGTCACCGAACAGCAGATTCGGAGGACACCCTGGCTCGAGGACCAACGCAACATCCCCCGACTGATGGGGGCCCGCTGGACCAATGCCTCAGGTCGCTGACGAACGAACCGATGGTGACGATGTGGCTTCCGCGCTGTCATCGCACTGGTTCACGCGGCTGTTCGCCGGGGCGGCGATCGCCCACATCGCCGGCAATGCTCCGCGCACGCTGGGGGCGCTTGGCGTGGCGACCCTGGCGCTGGGACTGGTTGCCGCCGTGCTCATCGTGCGGCCCCAGCACCGATGGTTGCGGGTGCTCCTCGGGGTCCTCGTCATCGTCACCATGTTCTTCGAGGCGCCGTTCCTCGGAAACCACTGGCTGGTGGCGGCCTTCGTGGCCGCAGCGCTCCTCGGTGCGTCGTTCGCCTCGAACTGGTGGCGTTCGTTCGCTCCCATGGCTCGGGCAATCCTGCTGGTCTTCTATTCGTTTGCCGCTTTCGCCAAGCTGAACGAGGGATTCTTCGACCCCGTCAACTCCTGTGGGCTGTTCTATGCGAACCAATGGCTCAACTCATGGGGTCTTCCCCAGCTTCCGCCCGGCGACCTCGCTCCGTTAACCGTCGCCCTCCTGGCGGCGGCGATCGAGTTGGCGGTTCCTGTGCTGCTGCTGGTTCGGCGGACCCGGCCATACGGCGTGATGCTCGGTTTCGCATTCCACTTCGCCATCTCGCTCGATCTCCACCAGCACTTCTATGACTTCACCGCTGTGTTGCTGGCGCTGTTCACACTGTTCATCGAGGACAGGCATACCGACATCTGGGAATCTCGTGCCGTCCAACATGAGCGGTCGCTGGGGGCGATCGCAGCGGCTGGTATGGCCCTGACCGCATTGGCCGTTCTCCCCCCTTCGCCGGCCACGGACTGGATCCTGGATATCGGGGCATTCCTGGTGTGGATACCGGTTGGACTGGTGCTGGTGGTCGGGGTTCTGCGCATGCCCACAACGCTCCCGGCCCGGATCCGTCTGGTTCCCGGCAGTGTCGCCGGTGGCGTCCTGGTGCTGCTGGTGGTGATCAACGGGCTGACGCCGTACCTCGGGGTCAAGACAGCCTACGGCTTCAACATGTACGCCAATCTCTCGACCGCAGAGGGGGAGTCGAACCACTTTGTGATCCGACAGACGGCTCAATTCGTCGACGTGGAGATGGTCTCGATAACCGCCTCATCGGATCCCGGGCTGGCGGCCTACGTGGACAGTGGCCTGCTGGTGCCGGAGCGCAACATCCGGCATCACCTTGCGAGCCGCCCCACCGCCACCGTCACCTACATCGGACAAGCCGGGATCGTCACCGGCACCGGAGCAGAACTGGGAGAGCGCCTCCCGCTGCTGGTGGAGAAGTTCGGACTGTTCCGATCGATCGACAGCGGAGACCAACCGCGATGCCAGACCGTGTGGCTCCCTGCGTACTGAGATCGAGCGGGCAGCGATCCCTCCAGCCGCGGAGAACGCCGCCGATGACATCGAACGATGGGGGTGTGCAGTGATCGAACGGAAGCGGAGGCGCTGGTGGGCAACTTCGGGGAGGCATGCTCGGATGACGAATCACATTCAGGAGAAGATCCATTTCAACTCGCACCTCCGGGCATGGATCGAACGGAGCACCATC
>JBHJOH010000233.1:0-21900 GCA_050329955.1 Acidimicrobiia bacterium
CCCACCTGCACTGGGATCACTGCCTGGCGCTTCCGTTCTTCAGCCCGCTCTACGACCCGGCCAACCGGTTCGACTTCTACGGCCGCGAGGTGGGCCACATGGACATCGAGGAGGCGATCGACCGGGTGATGCGCCCGCCGTGGTTCCCGGTGAACTTCCGATCCACTCCGGCCACCAAGCGGTTCCACCACATCGCCGATGGGTCCGAGTTCGAGATCGACGACGTCCGGATCGAAGCGGTCGGTCTGCACCATCCCGACGGGGTTGCCGGGTACCGCATCACCTGGAACGGGGCGACCCTGGTGATCGCCACCGATGTGGAGCACGGGGTGCCCGAGAGCGATCGGGCGCTGCTCGAGCTCGCCGCCGGAGCCGATGTGCTCTTCTACGACGCCCAGTACCTGCCCCAGGAGTACCTGGAACGAAAGGTGGGGTGGGGTCATTCCACCTGGGAACAGGCGGCGGCGTTGGCGGAGGCTGCCGGAGTGGGATCGTTGGTGTTGACCAGCCACGACCCTCTTCGGAGCGACCGCGAGATCGACGAGCTGGTGGCCCGGGCCCGGGAACGATTCCCGAGGACGGAGGCGGCAACCGAGGGAACCTCGATCCGGGTGGCGCCCCCGATCAGTTGAACTGCACGGATCGCTTGCTGAGACCGAACCAGAACCCGTCGATGACGGTCCGGCCGGCAGCACCGTCGGCGGCGGCCCCGAGCGTCACGAACAGGGGGGCGAAGTGTTCCCTCCGGGGATGGGCCAGGAAGGCGGCCGGTGCGGTCCGCTGGAAGTCCATCAGGTCGTCGATCTCGCCGCTGTCGACGGCCTCCGCCAGCCAGTGGTCGAACTCGGTCGACCACGCCGGCGGGGGAGCGTAGGCGGGCTGATCCATCCGCACCTCCCGCAGGTTGTGGGTGGCGAACCCACTGCCGATGATGAGAACCCCCTGGTCGCGCAACGGCGCCAGCCGGCGGCCCACTTCGAAGAGAGTGGTGGGATCGAGGGTGGGCATCGAGATCTGCAGCACTGGCACGTCGGCGTAGGGATACATTTCCTTGAGCGGTACGTAGGCGCCGTGGTCGAGGCCCCGGGCCGGGTCGTCGTGCACCGGATGTTCACGTGTCGACAGCATCGACCTGACCTGCGCCGCCAGTTCGGGAGCACCCGGGGCGGCATACTCGACCTCGTAGTAGCGCTGGGCGAAGCCCCAGAAGTCGTAGAACAGCGGCACCGTGGTGGTGGCACCGAAGGTGAGTGGTGCCTCCTCCCAGTGGGCCGAGACCATGAGGACGGCGCTGGGCTTGGGCATCGCTGCCGACCATTCGGCCAACTCCCCGGTCCAGATGTCGTCATCAGCCAGGGGAGGGGCGCCGTGGCTCAGGAAGATGGCGGGCATCCGCTGGTCGCTGAACTCGGGTGTCGGTTCGACGTGTTCGCGCATGACCGAGACTATATCTGCCTGCGCAACAATTGACAAGGCAGATAGTTGAAATCACGTCGGGCGGCGTCGAGCCCGCACCATTCGCAGGAATCGGACGGCATCCGGGTCATTGCCTGTCTGCTGCCAGACCGCCCGGAATTGGCGGGTGAGATCGAGTTCGGCCACCGCTACCTCCACCAGCGTGCCCGTCGCCAGTTCCGAGATGACCGCCAGCTCGCTGATGACGATGGCGCCCCCGGAGGCGGTGGCGGTCTTGAGTGCCGTGGTCGACGCCAGCACCGCGGTGGGCGCGGTTGGTGTCAACCCGGCGCGGGCCAGCGCCTCCTCGAACGCCTCCCGGGTACCCGAACCCTGTTCGCGCAACATGAGGGGAGTCTCCGCCAGTTCCTCCGGTCGGAGCGGCTTACGGCGTTTCGCCCAGCGATGCGATGGTCCCACCACAACGATGAGGCGGTCGCCCCCCACCACCGCACTCTGGAGACCGGTGAAGTGGCGCGGCGACTCCACGAACCCGAGTTGCACCCGCCCGGCCGCCACCGCCTCGGCCACCGCCACCGAGTTTCCCACCGAGAGGTCCACCTGCGGGCCCCCTGCCGCCCGATGGTCCTGAAGCCAGGCCGGTAGCACGTACTCGGCCACCGTAAGACTGGCCATGATCCGCAAGGGACGCCGCTCCGTCGACGACCGCAGGGCGGAGACGCCGACGTCGAGTTGATCGACCGATGCCAGCACCGAACGCGCCCACTCGGCCACCGCCTGGCCCTCCACAGTGGGGGCCGATCCGCCGGGGCCGCGGTGCAACAGGGCAACACCCAGCTTCCGCTCCAGTCGTCGCAGGCGCTCGGTGGCCGAAGGTTGGGACAGGTGGTGGTGGCGGGGGGCCGCCGAGATGCTGCCCAGCCGGCAGGTGTCGACGAACAGCTCGAGACCGATCAGGTCGTCGATCAGCACGGGAAGGCGGCGGTGCATGTCATCGGCATAGCCTATGGCCTCTCGGAAGTATCGGGATTCGATCGGGGCTCTGGCGGACGCATGCTGATCGCATGGTTCCCACCGTCACGAAACAGCGCACCTGGCCCGCTCTCATCGCCGGCCTGGCCGTGGCGGCGGCGGTGGCGTCGGCTGCCATCGCCATCCACCGTCGGTGGCCCACCGTGTCCCCCCACGTCGTGGCGGTGGCGGCGGGCATCGGCCTGGCCAACCTCTGGCCATCGATCCCGAGACTGGAACCGGGTCTGGCGGTATCGGGACGGACCGTCCTCCGCATGGGGGTGGTGCTGATGGGCGTGCGACTGTCGGTCTCCGATCTGGCCGCGTTGGGAGTGGGCGCCATCGCCTCGACGGTGGCGGTGGTCGCCCTCACCTTCGTCGGCATCCGTGCCCTGGGCCGCCTCCTCGGCCTCGATCCGGGACTCTCGTTGCTGGTGGCGGTGGGCTTTTCGATCTGCGGCGCATCGGCCATCGCCGCCGCCCGTCCGCTCAGCACCGCCTCCGACGAGGAGGCCGGATATGCGGTCGGGCTGGTCACCATCTGTGGCACCCTGGCCATCTGGATCCTGCCGATGGTGGGGCGCAGCCTCGGGATGACGGATGCCGACTTCGGACTGTGGGTGGGTGCCTCGGTGCACGACGTGGGTCAGGTGGTGGCTGCCGCCTCCACCCAGGGCGATGCCGCCACCGAGTCGGCGGTGATGGTCAAGCTGGCCAGGGTTTCGATGCTCGCTCCGCTGCTGGCACTGCTCGCACTCGGCCGTGGCCGCCCGGCCGCTTCCACAGGTGCCCGCCGCCCGCTCGTGCCCTGGTTCGTGGCCCTGTTCCTGGCCGCGGTGAGCCTGCGATCCCTCGGGCTCATCCCGGTCGCTGCCCACGCCCCAATTCGATCGGTCGAGGCCTGGCTCCTCGCCATGGGCATGGTCGGTCTCGGAAGTCAGGTCCGCATGGCCAGACTCGCCACCCTCGGTGCCCGGCCGTTGCTGCTGGGGCTCGCCGGGTGGGTGCTCGTTGCTGGGGCCGCCTGGGTGGCGTTCGTGGCGATGTGAGTCCGCTGGTGGCTCACCCCGCGACCCCCCGGTGCCGGAAGTGGGGTCGTCACCGGGTCCGGGGTGGCCGGAACGGTTTGAGCGACGCCGTCGCCGGGATGGCCACGCCCGCCACCTCGATCGCCCATTCTCCAGCGGCGAGGTAATCGGCGCTGACCCCCGTGTCGGCTACCACGTAGCCCATGGCCAGGCATCGGTCCTGGGTGTAGCTCCACATCCCTGAGGTCGTGCGGCCAACCATGACACCGCCGCGCAGGATCGGCTCGTCGTGATAGAGGAGGGTGTCGGGGTCCTCCAACCGGAACTGGACCAGTCTCGTGGTGCGGGGCTGGTCCCGGATCGCCTCCAACGCCTCCCGTCCGATGAACCCGCCGGGTTTGTCCCAGGCGACCGCGAACCCCAGGCCGGCCGCCAGCGGATCGTCGACGTCGGAGATGTCGTGTCCCCAGTGCCGGTACCCCGACTCCAACCGGAGCGAGTTCATGGCGTGGTAGCCGGCGTGGCGCAGACCGAACGGTTCGCCTGCCGCCACGATGGCGTCGTACAGCTCGACTGCGCGCTCGTAGGGCACGTACAGCTCCCAGCCCACCTCGCCGACGTAGCTCACCCGGAGTGCCAGCGTCTCGACACCGGCCAACTCGATGGTTCGGGCGGTGCCGAAGGGATGGGTGGCGTCGTCGAGCCCGGCTGAGGTGAGCGTCGACAACAGCCCCCGGGCGTTCGGGCCCATCACGCCGACGATGGCCGTCGCCTCGGTGATGTCGGCGATGTTCACCTGACGCCCGCGGGCGTGCCGACGGAGCCGCGCCCAATCGCGGGTGCGGCTGGCAGCTGCAGTCACCACCATGAACCGGTCGTCGGACAGGCGGGTGACGGTCAGGTCCGCCTCGATGCCGCCGCCCTCGTTGAGCCACTGGGTGTACACCACCCGACCCGGCTCGACGTCGACCAGGTTGGCGCTGAGATGATCGAGGAGGGCGCATGCGTCCGGACCCTCCACCGAGAAGGTGGCGAACGAGGTCTGGTCGAAGAGGCCCACCGCCTGGCGGACCGCCTGGCACTCGACGCCACACGCTTCGAACCAGTTCTGTTTGCCATAGGAGTACTCGTACTGGCGCGCCTGGCCGTCGAGGGCGTACCAGTTGGGTCGTTCCCACCCGGCGGTCGCGCCGAACACGGCTCCGACGTCGTCGAGTCGGCGGTGGAGCGGCGAGGTGATGACACCCCGAGCGCTCTCGTACTGTCGGAACGGCCAGTGCATGGCGTAGAGAAGCCCGAGGCTCTCGGATATGCGGTCGGCCAGGAACGCCGGCTCCGACTCGAATCGGAAGGTGCGGCGGATGTCGACCGACCACAGGTCCATGGGCGGGCGGCCGTCGATGATCCAGTCGGCCAACGCCCAGCCAACCCCACCGGCCGACTGGATGCCGACCGAGTTGAACCCGGCGCCGACGAAGCAACGGTCGAGTTCGGGCGCCTCTCCGAGGTGATACACCCCGTCAGGCGTGAAGGCCTCGGGCCCGTTGAAGAACAGTTGCAAACCCACTTCGCCCAGCGCCGGCACCCGGTGGACGGCCCTCTCGAAGATGGGGCCCACGTGATCCCAGTCCTCGGGCAGGGTGCCGAAGGTGAAGTCGCGGGGAATGCCGTCGAGGCGCCAGATCTTTCCGCGGGGCTCGAAGAAGCCGGCCATGATCTTGCCGGTCTCCTCCTTGAAGTAGGTGTATCCACCCGGGTCGCGCACCGTGGGTGTACCCGTCGTGAGACCCTCGATCGGCTCGGTGACGATGTAGAAGTGCTCGCACGCCTGCAGCGGCACGTTCACTCCGGCGGTGGCGGCGAGCTGGCGGGTCCACATGCCACCGCACAGCACCACCGTTTCGGCCTCGATCGGCCCCAGTTCGGTCTCGACCCCGGTGGCGCGGTCGCCTTCGGTGCGGATGCCGGTGACGGCCACCTCCTCGAATATGCGGGCGCCCCGATCCTTGGCGCCCTTGGCGAGTGCCATGGTGGCGTCGACCGGACTCACCACGCCGTCGCGGGGGATGTAGGCAGCACCCACCAGGTCGTCGATGTTGAGGAGCGGCCACATCTCGGCCACCTCATCGAAGTCGAGGACGCGCGCTTCCACGCCCACCGTCCTGGCCATCGACAATCCCCGCAGGATCTCTTCCCAGCGTTCCTGGTCGGAGGCGACCGAGATCGACCCGGGCGTGCGATAGCCGGTGGCCTGCCCGGTCTCGGCCTCGAGCCGCTCGAACAGCTGGGCCGAATAGGTGGCGATCCGGGTGAGGCTGTGGCTCGATTTGAGCTGGGACACCAACCCGGCGGCATGCCAGGTCGTCCCCCCGGTGAGTCGTCCCTGCTCGAGCAGCACCACGTCGGTGACTCCCCGCAGTGTGAGGTGGTACGCCACGCTGCACCCCGCGATGCCGCCGCCCACCACCACGACCTGTGCCCTGCTCGGTAGTTGCCGGGTCCCGCTGTCCGTCGTCACGTGCCCTCCTCGTTCCACTGGGCGTGGTTGTTCCATTGAGCGAAACGTTCTACTCTGTGAAATGCTCTGATCGGCGGCTGGAGGTCAGCGGCCAATGACCAAACACTGCACCCCATGCAATCCATCTCCCGCACCTTCGCCATCCTTCGATCCCTCGCCGAGCACGGCGGGAGCGCCCAGGTGGGCGAGGTGGCCTCGTCGACCGGTCTTCCCAAGTCCACGGTGAGTCGTCTGCTGGTGGCACTGGCGGACGAGCGCATGGTCGAGCGTCTCGACGACTCGGGCCGCTACGGCATCGGACCCGGCCTGGCGGCGTTGACGGGCAACGTCTCGATGGTGGGCACCATCCGTGAAGTGTGCCGTCCGTACCTGCGTGATCTGGTGGAGCAGACGGGCGAGGCCGCCGGTCTCAGTGTGCCGGACGGGCCGCTGGCCTCCATGTATGTCGATCACGTGGCCAGCCCGGGAGACGTCGTGACCCGCGACTGGACCGGACTGCGGTTCCCCTATCACACCGTGGCGGGGGGCTACGCCCTCATGTCCACCTGGAGTGACGAACGGATCGCCGACTACACCGCCGCCGGTCTGGAGGCGTTCACCGAGGTCACCGAGACCACACCTGCCGGAGTGACCCGCCGGATCGGCTCCGCCCGCCGCCATGGGTGGGTGTGGACCCTGGGCGACTTCTCGACCGACATCAACGGGGTGGGAAGCGCTGTGATCGACTCCGACGGAACCGCCGTGGCGGCGATCTCGGTGTACGGCCCCTCCTACCGCTTCCCCGACGATCGGGACCGGGTGGGGCGGTTGGTGCTGTCGGCCGCCCACGCCGTCACCCGGCGCCTCCGGGGGGAGTGAACGGCTCACCACCGGGTGCTCGTCCGGTCGATCTCGGACCGGTCGAGTCGGATCGGAAAACGACGGCGGATCTCGTCGTCGGCATCTCCCGACACGTGGCGGGGCCGGTGGGACGACAGCGTGTCCACCACCACCCGGTGGGCCCGATCAGCGGCGGTGGTGGCGCCGGCGTCGATCCAGTCGTCGGGGCTCTGGCGGTCGCCGACCTTCGGGTACAGGTACTCGGTTTCCATGATCGCGAGTGTCTGCGGATGGCCCAGGAAATGCCCAGCGCCGGAGGTGACGTCGGCGATCACGTCCGCCGACAGCCGGGCGCGGTCGATGTCGACGCCGCGGATGGTGCGGTTGACCGCCCCCAGGATGTCGTTGTCGACCACCAGTGCCTCCAGCGAAGCCGAGAGCAGGCTCGCCAGCATTCCTGCGGACTCGTAGACCAGGTTGGCTCCCGCCTGGGCGGCCAATGTGATTGTGAGGGCCTTCTCGGCGCCCGCCTGGGCGTCGACCACCTTGGAGTCGGCCATACCCGCTGCCACCCCCGAGGGCAGGCCCAGCCAGTTGGCCAGCTGGGCCGAGGCCGCTCCCAGCACCGCCTCCTCCGGACCGCCGCCGCTCATGGCGCCGGTGCGGAGGTCCGAGACGAACGGCCACAACCCCATCACACAGGGATGGCCGGGAGAGAGCAGGTTGACGCAGGTGAGCGCCGAGAGACATTCGGCGAGTGCCTGGGCGAGCGCCCCCGCCAGGGCCGCCGGGGCGGTGGCGCCGGCCTGGCCGGCCGACAACAGATTGATGGGCATCCCGGCCCGGACCTGGGCGACCATACATTCGGCCGATTCCTCGGCGTAGCGCATGGGAGGCACCACGAAGGTGTTGTTCGCCACCATGAACGGCCGTCTCCGGAACTCGCCCTCGCCGCCGAGGGCGATGTCGAACATCTCGACCGCCTCGTAGACGTGCTCGGGCTTGAAGAACGAGGTGCCGGTGGGTTTGGTGGTGCCCATCATGGTGGCGTAGGCGGTGTTCAGATCGAGTTCGCGCACGTCGGTCAGCTCGCGGGTCACCACCGGGCGCACGAAGAAGTGCAGGTTGTCGAGGGTGTCGGCCAGCCGGCTCAGGTCGAAGAGGTCTGCTGTGGAGGAGTGCCGGAACCGTTGCGTCTCGTGGTCGAGCATCAGCACGGCGGCGCCCGCCGTCCCGAAGTGCACCTTGGTGTCGGACAGGTCCATGCCGAGCGACTCGTCGAACCCGTGCCAGGTGAAGGACTTGGCAGCGGTGGCGATGGCGCCCTCGACGATGCGACGGGGAAAACGGAGTCGGCCGTCGTCGCCGAGCGTGCCACCCGCCTCGGTCACCACCCGGATGAAGTCGGGGATGGGCGATCCCATCCCGATCTCCTCGAGCAGGTGGATGGCCGTCTCGTAGATGTCGATGAGCGCCGACTCGCTCAGCGGCTTGTAGGCGCCGCCCGACAGACCGCTCCTCACCGCCCGGCGATCTGCTTCCGGCGCCGCGGCGCGCAGTGCCTTACGGGCCTCGCGCCCGCCCCGTCTTCCCTCGCTCATGCCCGCAGCCTTTCGTTGGCAGGGTCCCAGGCCGCCTCGGCCAGAACCGTGGCCCGGCGCAGTTCGCCGAGCAGGTCGATGGTGAAGGTCGTCCCCGGCTCCTCGAAGGCGGGTTCGACGTAGGCGAAGAACAGGCTCTTTCCCACCGCGTGGCCGAAAGCTCCGCCGGTGGTGAGGCCGATGATGCGCTCGCCGTCCCGGATCGGCTCGTTGCCGCGGCAGTCACTGTCGCCGGCATCGACCTCGCCGTAGACACACACCATCGAGAGCGGTTCGCTGCGGCGGTCGACGGTGGCCTGCCTGCCACAGAAGTCCTTGCCGAAGTCGACGAAGCGTTCGATGCGGGCTTCGATCGGGGTGATCTCGGTGGTGAGCTCGCCGCCCCAGGCCTTGTAGGCCTTCTCCATCCGCATGGCGTTCATGGCGTAGGACCCGAAGTCGACGGCGCCGTGAGGTTCGCCCGCCGCCATCACGGCGGCGTACAGGTCGCCGATCCGTTCGAGCGGGTGGTGCAGTTCCCAGCCGAGCTCGCCCACGTAGCTCACCCGGAGTGCCCGGCATGGCACGCCGGCCACCGAGATGTCCTGGGCGGTGAGCCATGGGAACGATTCGTTGCCGAGGTCGACGTCGGTGAGCTCGGCGAGGACCTGGCGTGACCGGGGCCCGGTGACGGCGATGATGCCGGTGTGGTCGGTGACGTCGCGGATCTCCACCCGCTCGCCCTCGACCCGGTTCGACTCCAGCCAGTCGAGGTCGTGGTGTTCGCCCACCACCGCCGAGTTCAGATAGAACACGTCGTCGGTGAGGCGGGTGATGGTCATCTCGCACTCGATCCCACCCAGACCGGTGAGCATGTGCACCAGACGGATACCGCCCACCCTGGGAAGTCGGTTCGCCGAGAGACGGTCGAGCAGGGCGGCGGCGTCGGGGCCCGACACCTCCAACTTGGCGAAGGCGGTCAGGTCGGCGACACCGACCCGTTCCCGGATGGCATGAACTTCGGCGCCCACCGCGTCGAAGGCGTTCGACCGGCGGAACGAGTGGCGTTCGGGCTCGGGCGAGAAGTACTGGGCGCGTTCCCAGCCGTACACCTCCTGCCACTGGGCGCCCTTGGCGGTGAGTGTGTCGTAGAGCGGGGTGGCCTTGACCGGCCGGCCGGCACGGCGGTACTCGCCGGGGAGACGCACCTGGTACATCTCGTGGTATTCGTCGATCGACTTGGCCAGGGTGTAGTCGCCGGGGGCGTACGGCCCGAAGCGGCGCGGATCCATCTCGCGCACGTTGACCTCGGTCTGGCCGTGCACCATCCACTGCGCCAGGTACTTGCCGGCTCCCGGCCCCTGGGTGATGCCGATCGAGGCTCCCACACACATCCAGTAGTTGCGCAGGCCCGGCGCCGGGCCCATCAGATATCCCGAGTCGGGGGTGTGGGTGATCGGACCACTCACCACCCGCTTGATGCCCGCCTCGCCGAAGGCGGGGATACGGAGGGCGGCGAGTTCCAACCAGGGCATCACCTGGTCGATGTCGGGCGGGGTGAGGTGGAACGTCAGATCCCAGTCGATGCCCTCGGTGCCATAGGTGAGGGCGTTGCGGGTTTCGTAGGGGCCGACGATGAGCCCGTCGTGCTCGCGGCGGTAGTAGCACGATGCCCGTGGATCCCGGGTCACGGGAGGCTCGAAGTCGAGCTCGGCCATCTCCGGGATCCGTTCGGTGACGATGTACTGATGGATCATCGAGACGATGGGCACGTCGAGACCCACCATCGCCCCCAGCTGCGCCCCGTAGTGGCCGGCGGCGTTCACCACGTGTTCGGCCACGATCGGACCCTGCTGGGTCATCACCTCCCAGCGGTGATCGGGGAGCCGGCGCATACCGGTGACCCGGTTGCGGAGCACGATCTGGGCGCCGAGCTGCTTGGCCCCCGCCGCCATGGCGTTGGTCGCCGACGACGGGTCGGTCCAACCATCCCCGGGTGTGTAGAAGCCGAGCTTGACATCCGACACGTCCAGCAACGGGTGCAGCTCGACGATCTCGGCCGGGGAGATGAGGTGGGCTTCGACGCCGGCCAGGTCGAGGACCCCCTTCACCGTCCGAAACCAGTCGACCTCGTTGTTGTTGGTCGCGAGCCGGACGGCACCGCATCCGTGCCAGCCGGTGTGCATCCCGGTCTCGGCTTCGAGTTTGGTGTAGAGGTCGGCTCCGTGGGCGTGGACCTTGGCCATGTTGAGGCTGCCGATGAAGTGCGGAATCAGCCCCGCCGCATGCCACGTCGACCCCGACGCCAGCTCGTCCTTGTCGATGAGGACCGTGTCGGTCCACCCTTCGTGGGCCAGGTGGTACAGCAACCCCACACCCATTGCCCCGCCGCCCACGATCACACATCGGGCTTCCGACCGCATGCTCAGCTCCTCTCTCGTCGGCAGCATACCGTTCTGGTGAGCGGGACGTCTCAGAGAATGGAAGGGACACCGACCGTCGCCCGGGTCGTCGTGTTCACGCGCCCGCAACAGAGTCGGTACGACGCCTTCACAGCGTCTCGCTATCAAAGGCACCATGGTGTTCGAGGCCTACTCCGTCGACGGCCGGTTCGACGAGCTGATCTGCCAGGACGGTTCGCCGCGCCCGGCGGCGGAAGCCCTCGTGAGCCATCTCGAGCTGCTGGGGCTCGAGCAGCTGAACGATCGCCAGCAGGGTGCCGGGCTGGCGATCGAGGCAGCCGGTATCACGTTCACGGTCTATTCCGACGGTGCCGGAATAGACCGTGCGTGGCCGTTCGACGTCATCCCCCGCATCATCGATGGGCGCGAGTGGGATCGCATCGAGGCGGGGTTGATCCAGCGCCTCACCGCTCTCAACCGGTTCATCGACGACGTCTATCACGACCAGTTGTGCTTGCGCGACGGGGTGGTGCCGTCCGAGCTGGTGCTGGACTCACCGGGGTACCTGGAGGCCTGTCGGGGGGTGGATCCGGCCCACGGGGTGTGGGCTCACATCTGCGGCTCCGACCTGGTGCGCGACACCGACGGCACCGTGTACGTGCTGGAGGACAATCTCCGCATCCCCTCGGGGGTGTCGTACGTGCTGGAGAACCGCCTCGTCACCAAGCGGGTCTTCCCCGAGCTGTTCGCCCACCAGAGCATTCGACCCGTCGACGCCTATCCACACCGGCTGCGTCGAATTCTCGCTTCGGTGTCTCCCTGGCCGGAGCCGATGATCGCCGTGCTCACGCCCGGCGTGTTCAACTCCGCCTACTTCGAGCACTCCTTCCTGGCCCGCCAGATGGGAGTGCTTCTGGTCGAAGGACGCGACCTGGTGGTCGACCACAACGACGTCGTGTACGCCATGACCATCGAAGGTCCGGTGCGCATCGACGTCTTGTACCGGCGGGTCGACGACCTGTTCCTCGACCCCGAGGTGTTCCGGCCCGACTCGGCGCTGGGAACACCCGGCCTGATGCGGGCCTGGCGGGCGGGCAACCTGGCGCTGGCCAACGCCCCCGGCACCGGTGTCGCCGACGACAAGGCGGTGTACGCCTTCGTGCCCGACATGATCCGCTACTACCTGGGCGCAGAGCCCATTCTTCGCAACGTGCCCACCTACCGCTGCGGGGTCGAAAGCGAACGTGCCTACGTGCTCGACCACCTGCCCGAGCTGGTGGTCAAGCCTGCCAACGAGTCTGGCGGCTACGGGGTGGTGGTCGGGCCCCGTTCCGACGAACTGGAGTTGGCGGCGGTGGCCGACCAGATCATCGACAACCCGGCCGGATGGGTCGCCCAGCCCACCATCGGGCTGTCGACCGTCCCCACCTTGTGCGACGGCAAGCCTTCGCCCCGTCACGTCGACCTGCGGCCGTTCACGCTGCTCGGCGCCGAGAGCTACGTCACCTGTGGTGGGCTCACCAGGGTGGCACGGGACGAAGGATCGCTGATAGTGAACTCGTCGCAAGGGGGTGGTTCCAAGGACACCTGGATCGTGGATGTCGCCGAACCGCTGGCGGCCGTTCTCGATCTCAACGAACTGGAGGAGCAGACATGAGCGTGTTGCTGAGCCGCAGCGCCGAGGAGCTGTACTGGCTGGGCCGCCACCTCGAGCGGGCGGAGTCGCTGGCCCGGATCTTTCGGGAACACACCAACCTGCTGGTCGACATTCCGACCGAGGTCGACTCCGACTGGGGGTCGCTGTTGGCCTTGACCGGGTCGGCCGGGCGCTTCGCCGCCGGCACCGCCGGCACCGACGAGACCTCGGTGATGCGTTTCCTGGTGGCCGATGTTGCCAATCCCGGCTCGCTGGTCCACACCATCGCCGCCGCCCGCGAGAACCTGCGTGTGTCCCGCCAGATCGTCCCGTGGTCGGCATGGGAGTGCCTGAACCGCCTCCACATCCGGGTGGTGTCGGAGGCTGCAACCACCACCATGTCCCGACGGAAGCGTTCCGAGCTGTGCGAGTCGGTGATCGACTCGCTTCGGCACCTGAGCGGGATCCTGGTGGGGACCATGACCCGCGACCACGCCTACTCATTCATCGAGTTGGCCCGGTTCGTGGAACGTGCCGACATGACGACCCGGGTCATCGACGTGCGGGCCGGCGGACTCATGGCGGGAACGTCCGCCCAGGGGATGTCGCCCGAGGACCGCAGCCCCTACGAGGACGTGCGCTGGCTGGGGGTGCTGCGTTCGGCGGGCGGCCAGCAGATGTATCACCGGGCGGCGCCGGTGTCGGTGCAGGGTGACGCCGTGGTGGCGTTCCTGGTCCGCGATGCCGGATTTCCCCGTTCGGTGGCTCACTCGCTCGGCGAGGTCGGACGATGTCTCGAGGCGTTGCCGGCCCGACCCGGCCCGCTAGCGGCGTGTCGGCAGGCGTCGGCCGCGGTCAGCACCGGCCCGCTGCCCGAGACAGCGGCGGGCATCCACACCCTGATGGACGAGTTCCAGATCGGCATCGGCCGGATCCACGAAGCGGTGTTCTCCGCCTTCTTCGGCGCCGGTGCCGTGGTGTCCGAAGTGCCCTCGTCGCGGGCCGGGTGAATCCCCGGGCTAGCCTCGGTCCGGTTCCGACCGGGCACGAGACGGAGCGGCCGATGTCACCGATCAAAACCGAATCGTTGATCGCCGGCTACCGGATCGGGGCCGATCGCCACGACGAGATGCTCACCGTTGGTGGCGGTGTTCGGCCCCACTGGACCCAGCTGGCGGCGTCGATCGAAACGCTCGGCCGCCACGAGATGCTGCGCCGTCGCCACGAGATCACCCTGCTGCTCGAACAGGACGGGGCCACCTACAACACCGGCGAGGGGCGCGTCCCGTGGAAGGTCGACCCGCTCCCGATGGTCATCACCAGCGAGGAATGGCGCGACATCGAACGTGGCGTCGTTCAGCGGGCGGAACTGTTCGACCTCCTGTTGGCCGACCTCTACGGGCGCCGGCGTCTGTTGTCGTCGGACCTCCCACCCGAGCTGATCCTGTCGGACCCCGCCTTCCTGCGCTCGTGCGATGGCATCACCATCCCGGGACACAAACAGCTGTTCATCTACGGGGTCGACCTGGTGCGTGGTCCCGACGACCGCTGGCTGGCGTTGGGGAACCGGACCCAGGCCCCGTCCGGGGCCGGGTACGCCCTCACCACCCGGCGGGTCGTGTCCTCGGTGTTTCCCAGCCTGTTCCGCAACGCCGACGTCCATCGGCTCGCCCCCTACATCCGGTCGTTGCGGGCCGGGCTGCAGAGCGTGGCACCCGCCACCGTCGACGATCCCGCCATCGTGGTGCTGTCGCCGGGACCTTGGGCCGAGACCGCCTACGAGCACGCCCTGGTGGCCACCGAGCTGGGCTACCCGCTGGTGGAAGGCTCCGATCTGCAGGTCCGTGATGGCAGGGTGTGGCTGCGCACGGTGGGTGAGCCGGTGCGCGTCGACGTGATTCTGCGCCGGGTCGACGCATGGTTCTGTGACCCGCTCGAACTCCGGCCTGATTCCACCCTCGGGGTGGCCGGGTTGGTGGAGGCGTGCCGGACGGGGGCGGTGACGGTGGTCAACACCCTTGGCTCGGGGATCCTCGAGAACGCCGGTCTGGCGGCATTGCTCCCCGGGCTGTGTCGGCGCCTGCTCGGCGAAGAGCTGCTGCTGCCGGCGGTGGAGTCGTGGTGGTGCGGTGACGACGCCGCACTTTCGCAGGTGGTGGGTCGACTCGATCAGCTGGTCATGCGCCCGGTGTCGCGGGCGCTGGGTGGTACTTCGATCGACGGCTCGGAGCTCACCGCCGACCAGCGGTCGGACCTCGCCGCCCGCATATCGGCCGCCCCGTGGCAGTGGGTCGCCCAGGAACGGATGCTGCCCGCCACCGCCCCGGTCCTGACCGACACCGGATTCGAGCCGCGTGCGGCGGTGGTGCGGACGTTCGCGGTGGCCCGCGAACAGTCCTACGCCGCCATGACCGGCGGCCTCACGCGGGTGGCGGCATCCGCCGACTCGTCGATGGTGACCAACACGGCAGGGGCGGTCGCCAAGGACACCTGGGTGCTGGCGTCGGAACCCGAAACGCTCACCGGCTTCTGGGTTGGGGCGGGCCCCCGGCCGGTGCCGGTGGTGGCCCTGTCGGCCCGGGCCGCCGAGAACCTGTTCTGGATGGGGCGCTACGCCGAGCGGGCCGAATGGACGGTGCGGCTGCTCCGGATCGCCGCCGGGCGCCGCAACGAGTTCGAGCACGCCCCTCCCGGCCCGGGCCGGGAGGCTCTGCGGGCGTTGCTGCGGGCGGTGACGCGGGCCACCGCCACCTATCCCGGCTTCACCGGTCACGACGCCGATGCCATGCTCGACCACCCCGGCGACGAGTTGTTCTCGCTCATGGTCGACGCCCGCCGGCCCGGTTCGGTGGCGCATTCCGTCGAGCACCTGCTCGGTGCCATCGACGCCGTTCGCGACCAGTTGTCGATGGACACGTGGCTGGTGGTGGGCGCCCTCACCCGCGAGCTGGAAGCCGTGCGCGAGCCCTCCGCCGACCGTGACGAGTCGCTCAACACCGGACTGAGCCGGATGATGCAGGGACTGTTGGCGTTGTCGGGGCTGGCGTCGGAGTCGATGGTGCGCGACCAGGCGTGGCACTTCATGGACCTGGGGCGGCGGATCGAGCGAGGCCTTCAGATCGCCACCGTATTGGTGGCCAGCCTTTCGGAGAGTCACGACGCCCCCACCGAGAGCCTCATCCTCGAATCGACCCTCACTGCCGGCGAGAGCATCATCACCTACCGGCGGCGCTACCGCTCCCGGGCCCAGGTGGCCACCGCCCTCGACCTGCTGCTGTCGGACCCCGGCAACCCGCGGTCGCTGCGCTACCAGCTCGATCGTATGGCCGAGGACCTGGTGCTGCTCAAGCCCTCGGGAGAGACCTCGACACCTGTCCTCGTGCTGGAGGCGGCCGCCATGCTCGCCGCCGCCGACACGGTTGCCCTGGGCGCCGTCGACGCATCCGGGATCAGGGTGGGGCTGTCGTCGTTCGTGGCCTCGATGACCGACGTGTTGCGGCGGACGGCGGTGGCCGTAGGAGGCGACAACTTCGCACGGATGGCACCCCAGCAGTCGATCCTCACCCCGGCCGAGATGTGGGAGGGGGACCGATGAGGTATCAGGTCTCCCATGTCACCCGCTACACCTACTCCGCCGAGGTGACCGCCAGCTACGGCCAGGTGCACCAGCTTCCGGGTGACATCGACGGTCAGCGCTGCCTCACCCGGTCGGTGTTCACCGAGCCGACCGCCGGCACCCTGCGCGCCCGGGTCGACTATTTCGGCAACGCCGCCGCCTACTTCTCGATCCACGAGCCGCACACCGAGCTGGTGGTCCGGGCGGCGAGTTTGGTCGACACCTCAGACCGCCCCTCCCGTTTCGCGACGACCGACCCATGGGACTCTCCGGCGTGTGCCCCTCCACCCGAGGTCACCGAGTTCGTGCTCGGCTCACCGCTGGTCACCCCCGGCCCCGACCTGGCCGGGTATGCGGCGCCGTCGTTCCCGCCCGGTCGTCCGCTTTCCGAGGCCGTGATGGATCTGGTGGAGCGCATCCACCGGGACTTCGAGTACGTGCCCGGGGCCACCGACGTCTCCACCACCCTCGACGAGCTGATGGTGATCCGTTCCGGGGTCTGCCAGGACTTTGCCCACCTGGCGGTCGGGTGTCTCCGCAGTATCGGCCTGGCCGCCTGTTACGTCAGTGGCTACCTCGAGACCGACCCACCCCCGGGCCAGCCCCGCCTCACCGGGTCGGACCGAACCCACGCCTGGGCGGGTGTGTACACCCCTGACGGATGGATCGGCGTCGACCCCACCAACAACCAGGTCGCCGGACCCCGCTACGTCACCACCGCCCGCGGGCGCGACTACTCCGACGTCCCACCCCTCAAAGGTGTCATCTACACCGAGTCGACCTCGAACGAGTTGCACGTGGTGGTGGATGTGAGTGCCGTTGCCGGTTGACCGTCAGTCACCCACTGGTGAGGCGCACACCGCGAACGTTGCCGGTAGACCCAGGCTGGGTACGGCAGTCCCGCACGTTCGTCGGTCCAGGTCCCTTCAGCCTCCACGCATGGCCGCCAGCCGCGGAACGAACATGATGATTGCCATGCACGCCATGTACACGAGCCCGGCGCGTAGAGCGGAGTTCGTTGGTGCTCTCGCTGATGTCGTCGAGGGCCCGGTGGCTGGCACCCTTGCGGGGGGCGGAAGACGGGACTTCCGGATACCACCGGCGGGCCATTCCTTGATCGTTGACCTATCCACCGACCGGTAGTGGAGGAAGTCTTCGATCTCGGTCACGTGGGCGGCCAGGAATCGCCGGTCCATCCCGATCGAGTTGCCGCACAGGGGAACGGTGCGGGGGGCCTCGATGTGCAGGTGGAGGAAGGCGAGGGTCTGGGCCGCTGCATCGGCCACGGTGACGTTGGAGGACCGGGCCTGGTCCAGCAGGCCGGAGCGAGTGTGGATGTCCACCACCACCGGCTCCATTCGCGACAATTCGTCGTCGCTGGCGTGGATGACCCGGCCCGCCGCCGGGGTCCCGCCCGCTGCCCTTGCCCTGCGGCGGGTGCCCGATGTTCCCCTCCTGCGACTCGACCATGACGATGTCGACCCTTTGCCCACCCCGGCCCGGCGAACGGCTGCTGGTGCCAACCGGATTCGCCATCGCCCTGCCCGCCGGCACCTGCGGTTTGATCCTCCCCCGATCGGGGCTGGCCCTCCACCACGGGGTCACCCTGGTGAACTCGCCCCCCCGGTTCGCGCCCGAGTGGTCTCCGGTTCGTCCCGGGTTCGCCGTGGCCCCAATTGTGGGGGTGTTCTCATGTTTAGCTCATGTTGGGCTCATGAAGGTCGCTGATCGTGGGGGCATCTCGCCATCGAGTGGATGCCACCCTTTCGAAAAGGAACTCACGATGACCCCTCTCAGCACTGACCGCCTACGGCGATTCAAACGGGCCTACACGACCCGCCATGTCCCCGACTCGTCGTTCGTCGGCCTGACCCGAAACGGTGTTCCCGAGTCGGGTGACGTCGTGGTTGCCCGCGTCGTCGAGGTCGGCCAGCACAAGAAGGCTGGAGACGCCGCAAGGGCGCAGGCAGACGATCTTCCCCGATGACGAGATCGTCGTCTGTTATGCCAACCGCTACGCACCGTCACAGTACGAGGCGGTCGTGCCAGCCCATCTCGGCCTCTGCGGCCTCGTCGCCGGTGGCGGGGTGGCGGCGCAGGCGCTCGGCTGGCATGCCGACCTCGGCGAGCCGACCTCGATCGACGTGGTCGGGTTCGTTTGTGGCGTTGACGGCCGGAAGGTCAACCTGGCCCAGCATCGGATTCCGAGTTCGGCGCTCGGCGGGCTCAGGCCGGAGCCGATCGAGCGTCCGACCACGATCGTGGTGTGCGGAACCTCGATGGACTCCGGCAAGACGACGTCGGCCGCCGGCATCATCCGCGGCCTGGTCACCCGGGGGCTCCGGGTGGGTGCGGCCAAGGTGACGGGCACGGGTTCTGGTGGTGACCTCTGGCTGATGGCCGATGCGGGAGCGTCACCGGTTTTCGATTTCACCTGGGTGGGCTTGGCCTCGACCTATCTGATGGGCCACGAGCAGATTGTTGATGCCTTTGTGACGCTCACCGACGAGCTCTACTCGGCCGGTGTCGACGTGGTCGTGGTCGAGGTCGCCGACGGGATCTTCCTCTCCGAGACCCGCGACCTCCTCGGGTCCGATGCGTTGCGCAGCCGCTGTGACGGCGTGGTCTTCGCCGCCAACGATGCGGCCGGTGCCGGCGCTGGCGTGGACCTGCTGCGGCGGATGAACCTGTCGGTGGTTGCCGTCTCCGGGCTACTCACCGCCTCGCCACTCGCAACCCGCGAAACTCGCGCAACGGTGGACGTCCCGGTGCTCGACCTCGAACAGCTCTGGGCGGCCGACCACCACCTGCTGGCGGGAACCCGCGGTCAGCGTCGGCTCACCACCAGGGTTATGGTTGGAGCTTCACCGTCGGCCGGTGATGTTCCGACGATGGCCGCACCGTGATCCCGCTGCTCGGACGCGGTCGAGGCTGGACGATGGCCCTGCTGATCGGCAACGGTTTCGGCCAGGCGGTTTCGGCCGTGGTGGCTTCCTTCGCCGTGGAGCGGGCCTTCCGCCGGCTCGGGTTCAGCAACAGCGCACGCGAGATCATCATCGTCGGCGCGATTCTGGCTGGCGCCGCCGCCCTCACTGCCTTCCTCCGGGCCCGCGAGCGGGTCGACGCCGAGCGGCTGGGCCAGAGCTACGTCCACGATCTGCGAATGCACCTGTTCGGGCGGCTCACGGCCATGTCCCCCCGAGCGGTGTCGCAGCGGAGCCAGGGCTCCACCGCGCTCAGGTTCATCGGGGACCTCAGTGCCGTCAGGAAGTGGGTGAGCCTCGGCCTGTCGCGGCTCGTCGTGGCCACGACGATGATCGTGGGGACGCTCGCCGCACTGGCCGTCATCAACCCGGTGTTGGCCGCCGCCACCGGTGCCGCCGCCCTGCTCGGTGGTGTCGGTTCGGTGATGCAGGGCCCGTCGCTACGGGAGGCGACACGCCAGGCGCGACGTCGCCGGGCCCGGCTGGCGGGGGCGGTCACCGAAACGATCGGCGCGGTCGGTGTCGTCCAGTCGAGCAACGCGGTCGAACGGGAACGGCGTCGGATACGCAAGTCCAGCCGCCGCCTTCGCTCGGCCATGGTCGAGCGGGCCCGCCATGTCGGCCGGCTCACGGCCATCGCCGAGGCGACGGGCTCAGCGGCCATCGCCCTGCTGCTGCTCACGGCGCTGGCGTTCGGGATCACCGGGCCGGAGGTTGCGGGCGGTATGACCGTCGTCGGTCTGCTGGTGCCGCAGCTTCGTGGGCTCGCCCGGGTCCAGGAGTACCGCCAGGGCGAGCGGGTGGCGATGGAGGCGATCCGACGCTTCGTCGACCGTCCGGCTCTGTTGTCGGAGCCAGCCGACCCGATGGGCCTCCCGGAGGGGCCGGGCAAGGTGGAGTTGATCGACGCGTCGCTGGGCCCAGTGCACGGCCTCACGGTTACCGCCGAGCCAGGCCGGACGATCGCCGTTGTCGGTCCGAACGGAGCGGGCAAATCAACGCTGTTCGCCATGATCGGCCGGCTGGTCGACCTCGACGCCGGGTTCATCCGGCTCGACGGTGTGGATCTGGCGGCATTGTCGCTGGCCGACGCCCACTCGGCCATCGGGATGGCCGGGCCGGACCTTCCGCTGATGAAGGGCAGCTTGCGTCGGAACCTCACCTACCGCGATCGCAGCGTCGGTGACGACGAGCTCGATCGAGCGATCGACCGGTGCGGTTTGCGGCCCCTGATCGATGAGCTCCCCGGTGGGCTCGACTTCCGGGTCGCCCAAGGGGGCGCCAACCTGTCTTCGGGCCAGCGGCAGCGGGTGCTGCTCGCTCGGGCCATGTTCGCCCGGCCCCGGGTGCTGCTGCTCGACGAAGCCGACGCCAACCTCGACGCCGCCGCCAGTTCCGTGCTCGATGCCGTGCTCCAAGCCCACGACGGCACTGCCCTCGTCATCACCCATCGGCTCGATCGGGTCCGTAGCGCCGATGAGGTGTGGCACCTGGAGGCCGGCCGCCTCATCGGACACGGCCCGGTCGAGCAGATGCTCCAACCGGGCACCGCCGCCTCGGTGTTGTTCGCCGAGCCACCGCGTCACCGCCCTGCCCGCCCGCCCCGCCCCCCGTTGGCTCGCACCCCTGACCAACCACCTGATCACCAACCCAAGGAGGTCCTCGCATGAGCGTCTTCACCCCGATCCGGGACCAACGACAGGCCACCGTGTTCGCCACGGCTATGGTCGCCGCCGTTGTTGCACCGATCGTCAACCAGTTCCGCCAATCGCCCCGCGACAGTTTTCCGTTCTCGCACTATCCGATGTTCTCGGCCCGGCGGGGCGAGACCCTCGGGTTGGCGTTCGTGCGGGGGGTCAGAACCGACGGGTCCTACGAGCCGCTCGACTCGCGCCTGGTGGCTCGGGGCGGCATGAACCAGGAGCGTAAGCAACTCGCCGCTGCGGCCCGACGCCGGACACTCGCCCGACAAGCGGCCCAGCGCACCGCTCGGCGGCTGGCCAAACGTAATCTGCGCCCGGAGGTGGTCGCGGTGGAGGTGGTGCGCGGACACTTCCCGCTCGCCGCCTACTTCGACCCGGGGCCCAACGAATGCCGGGTGGAGGAGGTGCGCGGCTTCGCCGTGGTGCCCGGCCGTGATGGTGACCATCTTGCTCCTCCCTTGACCTCCTCGGGCAATTGCGCGCCGACGCCTCCGGGCCCGCCCCGGCGGCGTCCGTTCGTCCAACCCTCCCCCTCAGCCGGTCTGGCTGTGGCGAACGAGGGAGGCGGGCGATGAGGCACCTTGCGGCATGGCTCTTCCGGCCGGGAACACCCAAGGCGCTGGCTCTCGTTCGCATTGCCACCAACGGGTGGACCTTGTGGTACCTCACCAAGCGATGGAAGCTCATCACCAGAACCGCGGCCGGGAACCCACGCGACTTCGCCGGCGTCGGTGTCACCCGTCCGCTGAAGCGGCCGCTGCCGCCACAGGTGATCAAGGCGACCACAGCGGCGAACTACGCGGCCACCGCGCTCGCCGGGCTCGGCGTGGCCCACAGCGTCACCGGGCCGGCCAACGCCGCACTCACCTGGTGGACGCTCACCTACCGCAACTCGTGGTCGATGGTGTTTCACAGCGACAACCTGGCAGTCCTCCACCAGAGCGTGCTGGCGATGGCACCGTCGGCCGATGCGCTTTCGATCGACGCCGCGGTGGCCAGAATGCGGGGTAACCCGATTCCCTCTGCGGCGTCGTGGCAGTATGGCTGGCCGATCCAAACCATCAATGCCATCACGGTGGGCGTCTACCTCGTGTGCGGCGTGGCCAAGCTCACCGGGCCGCTCGGGCTCCGATGGGCGTCGGGTGAGCACCTCCGGTCCCAGATCGCGGTGGACGGTATCCGCAAGT
>JBHJOH010000234.1:0-4684 GCA_050329955.1 Acidimicrobiia bacterium
GAGTCGGCCGCCTTCGTGGGTGGGCAGGAACACCACGTTGTTGTGGGTTGCCCGTTCGGTGGTCTGCTCACGCAGATCGACCACCACATTGATGTCGCCCATCCCAATAGCCGCGTTCGATCGTTCGATTGACGTGCTCACGTCGCCTCCCATGTCTTCCCCCGTTGCCCCTGATGCTGTACCCACGGGACTCAGTCCCGTAGGCCCGGTTGTGATACCGGCCCGGTGTGTGATGGTCACCCATTGCCCCTTGGGTAGTTGCCCCTGCATGTTCCCTGGAATCGTTTCGGGGATCCATCCGGCGTTGTCGACCGGTTGTCTTCCCGATACCCGGCTTCGTCAGCGAAACGCAGGTTTTGCCCCGATTCCTTCCAGAAGGTGTGGTCCGACCGCTCCTTCGAGCCGACAGGTTATGGTCTCAGCCCTGGTTGCGCAAGACACTGGGGTGGGCCTCCGGCCCCATATTGTGAAGAATTCCACAGGTACTAGTCACCATCGGAGGGGCCGTGCACATTCTCCAGATCCACACCAGATACCGGCAACGGGGAGGGGAGGACGCCGTGGTCGAGAACGAGCGGCGCATCCTCACCGCGGCAGGTCATGAGGTGGACGTGTGGTCACCGATGAACCCCGAGTCTGCGGTCGACGGGGCGAAATCGCTGGCGATGGCCCCATGGAATCCGCTGCGACGCCGGGAGGTGGCGCAACTGCTGTCAGGGCGTCGACCCGACGTTGTGCATGTCCACAACACCTGGTTCGCAGCCTCCCCGTCGGTGATCGATGCGGTCGCCTCGGCGGGCTGCCCGGTGGTGATGACGCTCCACAACTACCGGCTGGTGTGCGCCGGCGCCGAACTCGTACGCGACGAGCGGCCCTGTGAACTGTGCGTGGGCAGGGGGCCGTGGTCGGCCGTTCGCTACGGCTGTTTCCGCGACTCCCGTCCCGCCTCGGCCATCTCGGCAGCCACAATCGCTTTCAACCGTTGGCGGGGGACGTGGAGCGAGTCGGTGGCGCGATTCGCCGCCCTCACGGAGTTCGCCCGTGGCCGGTTGGTGGCGGGGGGGCTGCCCTCCGATCGGGTTGGGGTGGTCCCCAACTTCGTCGCCGATCCCGGCAGCCGTTCCACCCCTCCATCCTCGTCGAACACGGTGCTGTTCGTGGGGAGGCTCACCAACGCCAAGGGGGTGCGCACTCTGTTCGATGCGTGGGAACGGCTGGGTCCGACCGGGCTCCGGTTACGGGTCGTCGGCAGCGGCCCTCTCGAAGAGGAGTTGGCGGCCCGTGCGCTGCCCGGTGTCGAGATGCTCGGATGGATGCCTGCCGAGCAGGTCCGTGAAGAGATGCTGTCATCGCGCGTGCTGGTGTTCCCGTCGGAGTGGTACGAGGGGATGCCGATGACTCTGCTCGAGGCGTTCGCGGCGGGGTTGCCGGTGCTCGGTTCCGATATCGGTTCGGTGGCGGAGATCGTGGGAAGCCTCGGCTCCGACTGGCTGGTCGCCCCCGGAAGCGCCGACGGCTGGGCGATGGCGCTGCGCGCTCTGACCGACGATCGCATCGACGCCGCCGGAAGCAGGGCGCGACAGATCTTCGAGACGTCGCACACCGAAACGGCCGGACTCGCCCGGCTGGAGGCGCTCTACCGCGGCGTGATCGGCTGAGGCCGTCAGGCGGGAAGCACGCTGAACACGGCGTTGAGCGGCGTTGTGTCCTCCAGCTCGATCCGCTTGATGAGCCGTTTCTGCGCCAGGTCGTACTGGGCGACGTGTGTCCCGATGCTGCGTTTGAAACCCTCGCGCACCCACGACACGTTCTCGCGGAAGGCGGTCGGTCGAAGCCGGGAGAACCCGACCCAGGCCGAGCCTTCTTCAACCAGGATTCCCCGGCACCATCCCAGGATCACCTCTTCGTCGTCGGCGGTGTTCAGGTCGATCACCTCGATGACCGCCAACGTCGCGGTGTCGGCGATCACCACGTGTCCGTCGACGCTGGTGAAGTAGACCTTGTCACCGTGAACGACGCCGTCGTGGACCCGTTCCACGCCGATGTCGATCCGCCGGGTCTTGTCGAGCACCGACACGGCGTCACGCTTGTCGAAACGCGTCACCCACGGCTCGTCTCCGATGTGGAAGACGTGATTGGGGTGCGCTTCATACGGTTTGGTGGTGGCGTGGCGGCGATAGTCCTCGTCGGGGGAGAATCGGCCGTTCCAGGGGTCGTCGCCGATCACGCTCCAACGGTTCACCACCTCACCGTCGTCGGTGATCTCGACCAGTTGATCGAGGCCGGTGTTCACCACCAACAGCGTCCCCGCAGGGGTGGGCCTGACGTGATGCACGTCGTTGAAGGATGGTATCGATACGTATCCGATGCGTTCGAGCGACGGGTAGGCCAGCACCAGGATCTCCGTCTGGGTCGTGAGGAGTAGCCGGTCCCCGTCCAGGAAGGCCTGCTTGAAGAGGATCGCCGGATCCTCGTCGGCGGTCGCCTCTGACGGCGATTCGTAACTCAGCAGCGTCCTGGCGTCACCGGTATCGGTGTCGAGTTCTATGAGGTGTCCCCTGCCGTAGCGGTACCAACGCTTGTTCCCGGAGGTCAGCCCCCGTTTGCCACGTTGTTCCCCACCGGTGATGAGCAGTCTCATGAAACGTAAGCCCCAGACGATCGGATGGCCCGGCACGCTAGCAGTGGGTGGGCACTTCTCCAGGGGTGGTTGCGAACGGCCCGGTCGGGGGTATCTTCTCCCTGGTGCGGTCGCGACACCGGAGTGGACGAGGCGTGCTGCTCGTCGTGGCACTCACAACGATCGCAGCCTGTTCCCCGCGTCTGGTCGAGGTGGCGCCCCCAACTTCCACATGGGTGCCGACTGCTCCGGCCGAGTCCACCACCACCGCCCCACTCCCGACCGTCCAGGTCGACCCGTCGAGGGCTGCCGGCATCGGCGTCGACCGGGCAGCCGATCCCGCCGGGGTCATCGAGGTCACCCCGCAGGACGACGTCGCGGCGATCGTCGCCGGTGCCGACGAAGGGGCGTACATCCGGTTCCTGGCGGGCGAGTACCGCGGTGTGGTCATCGAACCTAAGGACGGCATGACCTTCGTGGCCGACCCCGGTGTCACGTTGCTCGGCTCGAAGCCCATCGACGGGTTCGTCGCCGAGGGCTCTGGTTGGGTTGCCGAAGCAGCGGTGACACCGCGGACCGATCCGGTGCAGGGCGAGGAGTGGGGCTACTGCGACGACGATCGCCCGGCCTGCGTGTTCCCCGAGGACCTCTTCCTCGACGAAGCCGCCCTGATCAGGGTGATCACGGAGGGCGAGGTGGGTCCGGGTCGGTGGTTTTTCGACACGGCGGAGGGGCGCATCGTGATGGGTGACGATCCCAGCGGCCACCGAATCGAACTGAGCCACGCCCCCTACGCCTTCCACGGTCAGGCGGATGGCATCACGATCGCCGGGTTTCGGATCGAACGATATGCCACCCCCGGACGCCAGGGAGCGATCAACCCGCGGGTGGGACGGATCGACGGTGCCGGTATCGACTGGTCGGTGGCTGACAATGTGATCCGGTGGAGCCACGGGTGGGGGGTCAAGCTCGAGGACGGCATGTCGGTGACGGGAAACCGGCTCGAGTCCAACGGTCAGGGGGGTATCGGTGGTGTCGCCGAGAACGTTGTCGTGTCGGGTAACCGGGTCACCGGCAACTGCACGGCCGGGTACCGCTGTTTCGGGTGGGAGGGTGGTGGGATGAAACTCCACGTCGACGATGCCATGGTCACGGGGAACCTGGTCGACGGCAATCTCGGTCACGGGATCCACACCGACATGGGTTGCGAACGGGTGTTGATCGACTCGAACTTCGTGGTCGACAATCTGGGCGCTGGTATCCATCATGAGATCAGCGGCGAGGCCATCATCTCGGGCAACGTGGTCACCGGGAACGGATTCGCCCCGAGTCGACCGGCCGAGCCGGGGATCCTGGTGTTGAGTTCCTCTGACACCGAGGTCGTGGACAACGTGGTCGACGGAAACGCCCTCGGCATCGTGCTCCGCCAGGACGACCGTGTAACTGATGGCATCCTCCGTGATGTCGGGGTGTACCGCAACTCGGTCCGGACCGACGCCGGCCCGGCGATGGTGCTCGGCGGCAGTCCCGGCGAAGGTTTCCAGGGTGAGTGGGCGACCGGCATCGTCTTCGACTCGAACAACTATGTGTTCGGGCTCGGGATCGAGGCCGAGTTCCGGTGGGAGGGGATCCCGGTCGACGTTGAAGGCTGGCAGGCGGTCGGCAACGATCCCGGCGGCCGCTTTGTCTTCAACCCTTGACGGGCAGGCCCGACTCCCGTTCCGCACCCTGACGCATGGCGAGGTACCCGCGACCCGGGGCGGTTCTGTGGATGTCGGCCAGACCCACCAGGAGGGCGAAGATCATGAGATTGCCGTTGAGCCACCCACCGAAGCCCTGGCCGATGAAGTTCTGAGCGAGCAGCGCGGGCAGGATCACCGCCAGGGCGGTACTCCGTTGAGCCTTCAAAGAGCCGTAGCACCACCTGACTGCGACGCCGATGGCGATCATGAATGGTATGAACCCGATGAGTCCGACACCGATCAGCGACTCGAGGTAGCCGTTGTGGAGGTGCGTGAACCTGTCTGCCACGATGGCCGCCAGCACGGAGAACCGAGAGCTCCC
>JBHJOH010000235.1:0-26388 GCA_050329955.1 Acidimicrobiia bacterium
CGTGGGAACGAGCGGCCGCGTACAGGGCCACCGTCGCAGAGGCTGACGTGGTGCCGGATCACCACGTCGACGAGATCGTCCGCGCTGCTCTCATCGATGCACATGCTGCGGCTGCAGGGCAGGTGCAGCAGAGCGGATCTGCGCCAGAGCTCTGGACCTCGGCCATTGCGGCCATGGCCGCCCTTGCGGAACGAACCTCACACGCACTCGCAGCTGAGATCATGCAATTGTTGTTGCCGCTGATCGAGCGCGAGCTAGGCAGGTACCGGTTCACCGACAACGACCAAATGAGAGCCCTTGTGGGAATAGCTCGGGGTCATGCCCAACTTAGAGACGAGGCTCTCCGCCAAATCGGTCGAGCGTTCGACGTCGGTGGAGCCCTGGCTGATGCTGCACTGAAACACGGCAGTGGCCTTATGTCGTCAGACAGTGCCGCCGTCCCGATCCTTCTGGAGCTTGCTGTGGGCGGCAACGGACAAGCTTGTCTCCTTCTCGCCTCACGTGGGCATCGCTCCGCTGTGGTGTTGGAGAAAGCCGATGCTGCCTTCGACCGTGTGGTTCAAAGGCCGCCACCCAAAGCCGGGACCGTCACCTTCGGCACCACCTTGCCCCACGACGCGCATTTGATAGGCGTCCTCTCGTTGGGTAAACGCGATTCCGCTGCCAAACGGTTGATGCAGATTGCCGAGGACCAGAGCGAGTCAGACTGGAACAGAGCGCAGGCCTTGGAAGCCATAGCGATCCTCGGCCGCGATCTTTCCTCCGAGACGCGTGCCGACCTGTACTCACGAGCGCTCCGCTTCGCTACGGGCGAGGGATCGGGCTCTAGCTTGAGCCCTGATCTGCGCCAGAGCCCCCATCCACTCAGCCGGTTCCGACTTGACATCTCCCTAGGGCCCCTCGAGGCGTTCGGAATCGAAGCTGCTGGTCGACTCGCCCGATCAGAAGGCGAGACCAACGTCGTAGTCGATTTGGCTCTCTCGACGCTCTCGACTGCGGACGCGAATACAACACATCAGCTCGCCGCGATTCTTAGCTGGCTCGGAGGAACACGCATGGTCAACAATCAGGCCGTCCTCGCCAGTCAGCCCAACCACTCTCTCCGTGCGTTGGCGGCGGTGATCTGGGTTCATGATGCGAACAGAGACCCCGGCCTCGGCGACCGGCTCGCTGCGGATCGAAATGTGCTCGTGCGCCGAACCCTGGCAAGCGAGATTGCCGAGCGGGAAGCATTTCCCCAAGAGCATCCGGTCCGCGCCCGTCTCTCCAGCGACGACCATTACTCAGTTCGCAGGGCGCTCCGGGGGGCGAGATGGTGAACGAGAAGGGTTGCCGCGATGCCAGTCGTTAGAAGATCCGTTAGAAACGGCACCCTCCCACGCAGAAGGCCCTGGCCAGAAAACTCTCTGACCAGGGCCTTCGCTTGTAGCGGGGGCAGGATTTGAACCTGCGACCTTCGGGTTATGAGCCCGACGAGCTACCAGGCTGCTCCACCCCGCGTCGTTGCTCACATGGTACGGGGGTCCGCCGGGTACCGCAAGCCGGGTTACCGAACCTGGGAAGCGGGTAGACCGACCGATCATCGACCCAAGGGATCACCCATGACCACCCGCCACATCCCCAACTTCCGGACTGCCGCCAGCACCGGACAGACGCTCAGCTGGAGTTCGTTCGAGGGCAAGGTGCCAGTCCTGATGCTGTGTATGCCAGACGGGATCAACCACGAGTTGCTGCAGAACACCAACGCGCTGCACTCACGCTTCGGCGATCACCGGGTGCAGGTACTGGTGGTGGCGCCCCTCACGGCCAGGGAGGCCCGCGACGAGGCGGAACGGACATCGCTCACCATCCCGATCCTGTCCGACCCCAATCGGGAACTCCTCGACGGCGTGGGAGGGGGCACGATCGGGATGCTCTACGACCGCGAAGGCCAGGAAGTGCGCAGCTACGACCTCACCGACACCGCCGTCACGGCGGACACCATCCTCCAGGATGTTTCGTCGATGATTCTGGACGGCAGCCTCACCATCATGGAAGGAGGCCACCGCTCATGAGCGACCCGACCCTGCTCGTGTGGATCGACCAGGACCTGTGTACCGGGGATGGCATCTGCGAGGAGATCACCCCCGACGTGTTCGAAGGACGCGACGACGGCCTCTGGGTGGTGAAGGAAACCGCCAAGTACTTCGGGACGCCCAAGGTGTTCGACGGGACCGACGAGCCCGACGGCGCCGCCGGAATGGCCCGGGTGCCGGCCGCCCTTCACGACGACGTGTTGGGGTCCGCCGAGGAATGCCCCGGCGAATGCATCATGATCGAACCCTACGACCCGGCCAGGGTGGGTTGAGCGGTATCCCGCTCAACCCACCGCCATCGCGAAAGCCTCTTCCTCACTGATGCCGCCCTGGGCGGCCGCCTGATCGATGAAGGTGCGGGCCCGTTCCACGAAGTCCTGATAGGCGCCCAAGTCGCCGTCGAGCAGCGCCTGATCGGCCAGTTCCAGCTCCCTGCGGGCCTGCTCGATCAGTTCGGCCACGCTTCCGGACGGCGGCTCCTGCGGCGTGAACTCGGGGTCGCCCTCTCCCCCACCACCCTCGGGCACACCCAACGGCGGGTCCTCGCCGAAGACCATCGCCAGCGCCTCGTCGAGGGTCTCGGCCCATTCGATACGGTCGCCGAACACCACCACGACCCGTCGGAACTCGGGGATACCACCGCCGGTGGACGCCGCCTCCAGGTACACGGGGACGACGTACAGCAGTGACTCCTCGATCGGAATCACCAGCATGTCTCCCAACAGCACCTCCGAGCCCTGACCACGCCACAGCGTGAACTGGCTGGAGATGAGGTCGTTCTGGTCGATGCGCTGGCCGATCTGCCCGGTCCCGTCCACCAGCGAACCACGCGGCATGCGGTAGTCGATGAGACGGCCGTACTCGCCGGGGGTGGAATCGGCCACCAGGAACGACGTCATGTTCGGACGGTTGAGGGCGTTGAACGGCTGCATCAGCACGTAGGACAAATCGTCATTCTCGTCACCGGGCAGCGACAGGGTCACGTAGTACGGAAGGATGCCGTCCGCCGGGGACGTCGCTCCGGTGTCGAGGGCCGTACGGTCCCCCAGGAGGGCGTTGGCGGCGCTGCGGTCGACCGTGGAGGGGTCGGGAGGGATCGACCAGGCGTCGACACCGGTGAAGAACTCGTCGATGTCATCCACGTGGTACTGCAGGTACAGCTCGGTCTGGAGCTTGAACATGTCCTGGGGGTAGCGCAGATGCTCGACGAGAGTCTCGGGCATCTCGGCCTCGTCCAAGAAGACGTCCGGGTAGGCCGCCGCCCACGTGTCGATCACCGGATCCGCCAGGTGGTCGTCGGTGATGTAGAAGCGCACGGTGCCGTCGTATGCGTCGACCGTTGCCTTGACCGAGTTCCGGACGTAGTTAGGTCCCCGAGCCGGCAACCCTGATCGGATGGGGAGCCGGAACGAATCCTCGATCCGCCAGGGCTGACTGTAGGGATAGCGGTTCGACACCGTGTACAGGTCGACCACATAGGTCAGACGACCGTTCAGGAGCACCGGATAGGGATCGGAGTCACTCTCGAGGAACGGGGCGATGTTCTCGACCATCTGACGGACGTTGCGTTCCATCAGCACCCGGGAGTCCGGGCGCAGCTCGGCCGAGATGAGAATGTTGAGATCCCGGAAGCGGAGCGCAAAGGCGAGCCGCCGGAGGATCGACCCCATCTCCACACCCGCCTCACCGGTGTACTCGTAGCGGGAGAACCCTTCCGCCAACGGGAAGTCGGCCTCCTGCGGGGAGGTGCCGGTTTTCACGATGACGTAGGCACCGGGGGTGTAGGTCTCACCGAAGTAGGAGCGGGTCTGCGATCCGGCGTCGTTGTCGACCGGCAGATCGTCGGGCTTCTCGGACACCGGGGGAACGTTGCGGACCCACAGGCTGGGCTGGCCGTCTTCCTCGACCTCGTTGGCGGGGCTGAGCGCCATCCCGAACCCGTGGGTGTAGATGAGACGGATGGTCTGCCAGTTCCGCTCGGGGTAACCGGTCTCGTCCAGCTCACGGGCGGCCACCATCACCTGGGTCATCTGGCCATCGACCAGGTAGCGGTCGGTGTCAACGAAGTCGAGCCGGTAGTAGGGGGCGAGCTCCTGGAGGTTCTGATAGGTACGCGTGAGGACGTCGGGATCCCACAAGCGCAGGTTGGAAACGGTGAGATCGTTGTCGTCGACGAGTTGCCGGTAGGTGAGTTCGCGGTTGGCGGCGAAGTTGCGCCGTACAACCGTGTCGAGCCCGTAGGCCGCCTTGGTGGCCTCGAGGTTGCGGCCGATGAACTCGCGCTCGCGTTCCAGCGGACCCGGATCGACACGGAAGCGCTGCACCAGTGACGGGTAGAGGGCACCTGCCGCCACCGACACGAACAACCAGGCGCCCACTGACACGAGCGCCAGCGTCCAACCCGGCCGCCGAATATTGAAGAGGAACAACACCGCAGCAGCCAACGACACCAGGATCAACAACTGGGTGGCTGGCAGTCGGGCGTTGATGTCGGTGAACCCGGCGCCGAAGAAGTTGTCGTGCTGGGTGTAGAGCAGTTCGTAGCGATCCAACCAGTAGCCAACCGCCCGCAGCACCGCCAAGGACGCGGCCAGCAACGAGATGTGGGTCTTCACCCCACCCCTGACGGAGGGACGGGCACCCCGCTGCAGTCGGATACCGCCGTTCAGGTAATGGAGGGCCACCACGAAGATCAGCACCAACGCAACCACGTTGAACACCCAGTTCGCCAGCAGCGACCACAGCGGCAGCCGGAACATGTAGAACGCCAGGTCGGTATCGAACTGAGGGTCGTTGATGCCGAAGGCGACGGGATTCATGAACTGGAGGAAGGGGCTCCGCCAGTCCGCCAGCGCCACGCCAAGCAGCAATGCGAAACCGGCCGACACCGCCAACCGGAGCCACTTGAGGCGCGGCTCGGCCCACTCACGGAACCGTTCGACCAGCTCCTCCTCCTCGGTGAGCTCCAGACCTTCCAGACGCGGCGACAGCCGATCGGTCACCACCAGGTTCACGTAGACGAACCCGAACACGACGACCACACCCACGGTGCCGAGTAGCAGCGACGTGGTCAGATTGACCCGCCACACCGACTCGTATCCAACCGACTGGAACCAGAGGTAGTCGGTCCACACCGACGACAGGGCGGTCAGGGCGACGTAGAGGGCGGCGACTCCTGCGGCGACGTACACGAGCCCACGTCGACGCTCCTGGGACCGGTAGTCCTCCGGCGATCTGGGAAACATGCGGAGATTCTAAGGACTTGGCCCGATCAAACACCATCCGGGCGGAATCAGCGACCCCCCGGGTCGGTCCTCCGTCAGTCCCAAGTCAGGGCGACACGGTGCATTCACAACCCGGATGGGCGGGCGGAACAAGATCACTGGGGTGCTCCTCGCCGGCGGCGCGGCAGGTTGCGCAGCCGCGCCCGGCGACCCTCCAGACGAGGTCGGTGACGTCCGTGAGCTCGAGAGAACGCACCAGGCCGTCGTGGTAGGCGGCCAACGAGAGGTCCCGCACTCGACGTTCGGACTGGTCGGTTCGCCATCCACGGAACACCCGGGAGAGTGACGAACCCAGCTGGCGGGCACCATGACCGGCATGGCGGCCCTCGGAGAGAACCTGTACGAGCTCTCGCACCAGGTCGTCGACGAAGTCGACACCGACCTCGCCACGGGGCGTGGCGGGGCGGGAAACCCGCCCGCCCATCATCTCCTCGGCGGCGGCGTGGCCGGCGCCAAACGACTCGGCGAACAGCACCACCAGGTCGGCCTTGACACGGGTACGAATCGAGTCGGCAGTCGGTTCCCAATGCGCTTCGTCGAGACGGATCTCCTCGAGCGCTTCGTTTTGGGCTTCGGTGAGCTGCCGCTTCAGATTGCGCAGCGCCCGGTTCCCGATCGGGAGCAGCAGTCGATCACGCACCTCGAAGGGATCGACCACAGATGCCGTGAGACGGCGGCTCATCACCGGCTCGTAAGGAGCGGTGTCCGACTGGTGCGGCATGTCATCGGTCCGGAGGCGACTGAACAGCCCGGACACGTCGGCAAACAGCTGGGGTTGTTCGTCGCCACCCGGCTCGGTTGCGCGCTCCGGATCTTCGGGTTCCGATGCAGGTCGGGGTTCGTACTGCGACGTCGGAGCGGACACGATGCGCGGGGCCGATTGCAGGCGGGGCGGCCAGGTGGGAGCCGGGACCGGTTGATCGACGGGGCGGTACGGCGCCGGGCGGCTCGGCTCCTCATCGAAAGCCGGCATCTCGCGGGACACCCCCCCGATCTCACGCTCGTCGAAGGCTGCTGCTCCCTCATCCCGGGCCGCTTCGTTCCGAACGGGCTGCTCCTTGCCCGGATGCACCGCCAGGTCTTCAAACGGGCCGGACTCAGGGTGTGGCTCGTGCTGGAGCAGAGAGTCTCCCGGCTCATCCTCTACCTCGGTGGACAGCACCTCGGCCATGGAGTCATCGACATCCCCGGCGGCCGTCGGTGCCGAGGCCTGCTCAGCCGCCGGCTCGGCGGCTGAGGAGGAGACCGGCTCGACACCGGGCTCGGATTCGGGCTCGGGGGCCTCCTCCACCATGGGTTCGATGCCGGACTCCGGCAGACTGGCAACGACGGGCTCCGATTGGGTAACCGCCACCCGTTCGGAGAAGGGATCGACCACGTTCGGTCTGACTACTTTGACCGTGGCGTCCTCGTCCAATGCCTTCGGCTGGGGCTCCGGAGCCGGCTTCTCAGGGGTCACCTGCTCGTCCACTCCGGCATCGCCCGGATCCAGACCCGCCTTCACCCGGGCAAACTGCTGACCGGACAGGATCTTCACCTCGGGCTCGAGGGTCTGTGGCGACACCTGCGAAACCGTGGGCTCCTCGCCCTGCCGCTCGGGACGGACCACCCGGACCGTCTCCCCCGGGACCCACAAACCCGTCTCCTCGGATCCGGCGCGCGACGTCGACGAGCCGGCCGAAGCAGCCGCAGGGCGGGGTACCGGCGGTGGAGAAGCGGTGACCACCTTGGCGGCCGCCGGCGTGGGTGGCGGCGTGGGTGGCGGCGTGGGTGACGGCGCTTGCGGTGGCGGCTCGGGCGGTGACAGACCCAGCCGCTCACGGCGCTGATCGAGCTCACCCTCCACCTGAATCAGGGTGGTCCGGACCGCCTCCAGTTCCCGCAGCAATTCCTGACGACGCTGCTCCAGAGCCAACGTGCGCTCCTGCGCTGCCTCGGACTGCCGCATGGCGGCCTCGATCAGCTCATCGTGGCGGCTCTTCGCCTCGGCCGACAACCGCTCGGCCTCCATCCTGGCGCCGCGCACGAGATCCTCTGCCTCGCGCCGGGAAGACGCCGTGAGCCGGTGCGCCTCGCGCTCGGCCTCGCCCACCAGCCGCAGGGCCTCCTGCTCGGCCGCCTCGACAACCTTGGCCGCCTGTACCTGACACTGAGAGAGCAACTGCTCGGACATGGTCCAGGCGTCGGTACGCAGCCGTTCAGCATCGACCGCGGCCCGGAAACGTTCGGCGTCGGCCTCGCCGATCGCCTCGGAGCGCCAGCGGGTGGCATCGGCCCCGGCCCGCTCCCGCATCGTCTGGGCGGCCTGGCGGGCAGCCTCCAGCACCTCGCCGACCTCGCGGGAGATTGCGGCGATCTCCGACTTCAGGTCGTGGGACTGGACCTCGGCCAACCGCGCCGCCAAAGCGGCACGGTCCTCGACCAGAGCGGTGAGGCCGGCGGCAACCTCCGCCAGGAACGATCGGACCTCTGAGGTCTCGTATCCACGGAAGCCGCTCCGGAACTCCCGCCTGGCGACATCGTCAGGGGTCAGGTCGGGCATCCGTCCCAAGATACCGTGGTCCGGGCCCTGAGTCCGGCAATGCCGGACCCCTAGCGGCGAAACTGCCGGATGTGCGGGCGCTCATGCCGCCGGGAGCGACTCCAGGTACGACAGTGCCTCGTCGATCGTGGCCACCGCCACGATTTCGATGTCGTCGGCGGGAGCGGTGAGCGCGTCCTCGTAGTTGCTTGCCGGTACCAGCACGATATCGGCGCCGGCCGCCTCGGCCGCCACAACCTTCTGCCTGATGCCGCCGATCCCACCCACGCTCCCGTCGGGGGCGATCGTTCCGGTCCCCGCCACCACATGCCCGTTGGTGATGTTGCCCGGGGTCAACACGTCGATGATGCCGAGGGCGTACATCAACCCTGCCGACGGGCCCCCCACGTTCGCCGAGTTGATGTCCACCGGATACTGCGGATTGACCGTCTGGGCGAGAATGCCCACCAGAGCGCGGTTCGGGTCGTCCTCGGCCCCGGTCAACTCGATCTCCAAATCCAAGGTCTCACCCTGGCGTTGCACCGTGATGGCGACCGAGTCCCCGGGAACGTTGTCGGCCAGCTGCTGGCCGATGTCCTGGGCCACGAAGATCTCGACGCCCTCGACCCGGGTGACGATGTCGCCGACCTCGAGCACCGATGCCGCGGGAGCGCCCTCGACCAGGTCGACCACTTCGACCCCATCGGATCCGATCACCAGATCGCCGCCAACCCGTTCCAACGCCACCGCGATGGCGTTCTCCTTGGACTGGTCCATCTGCTGCAGACCCCGCTCGCGGTACTCCTCGTCCGACTCATCCGGGTCCCGCAACCGCTCCTGACGCAGCAGATCGATCGTCGGGTCGGCAGCAGCCGCCACCAACTCATAGGCGTTCACTCCCTGCACGGATACCGTCAGCATCATCAGCTCACCGTCCGTGTCGAACCCGTCGGCACCGTCGAGCAGCACGACGTTGTCGATCACATCACTGACAGGACCCGCCGACAAGGCAAAATAGGGCAACTCCATCGACCAGGCTGCGATCGACACGCCCGCCAACATGGCGAGCACCGTGAACGCAACACCCAACCACCGGGGAGCTCGACGGGAAGACATGCCGGGCATCGTACCGAGCCCCCGAAGCAAAGACAGGGGGAAGCCAGGCCGACCTCAATCCCAAAACGCGGATTCTCATCTCCTCCCCCGGGGGGCTGGACCAAATGATCTAGCATTCCCGGTCTCGCGACCCGGAGGATTCCTCAGTGCTGACCGTTGCCCCGACCGTGCTGGGTGCACGCCTCACGTCGAACACCCGCAGCAGGCTGATGACGGCGACACTGGTGGTGGGATTCGCCCTCCTCACCGGGTTTGCGGCGTTGTGGGAGATTCCGCTCGGGTTCACACCGGTTCCGATCACGGGTCAGACGTTTGCGGTGCTGCTGGCGGGAGCCACGCTGGGACTCCGGGCGGGTGCAGCCAGCCAGATGCTGTACCTGGCGATGGGTGCGGTGGGGCTGCCCTTCTACTCGGGCGGCTCTTCCGGGTGGGAAGTGCTGTCGGGGCCCACGGTGGGTTATCTCATCGGATTTGTCGTCGCGGCGGCGGTGGTGGGGCGTCTTGCTCAGGCCAAAGCCGACCGCAAGGTGCTGACGGCGGTGCCGGCCTTTGCGCTGGGGACGGTGGTCATCTACGCCTGCGGCATGGTCGGACTCGTGATGGTCACCGGCATGAGTGTTGGCGGGGCGTTCGCTGCCGGTGTGGCGCCGTTCCTGATCGGTGATGCGCTCAAGGCAGCGGCGGCGGGGATCCTGCTTCCGGCGGCGTGGAAACTGACCCGCTGAGGGCTCACTCCGCCGGTTCGAAGTCCTCGCCCAAGTAGGCCTTGATGACGTCGGGATTGCGCTGGATGTCAAGGGGCTTGCCGTCGGCGATCTTCCGGCCGAAGTCGAGCACCATGACACGGTCGGCGATGTCCATGACCAGGCCCATGTCGTGTTCGACGAGGATCATGGCGATCCCGAGTTCGTCCTGGATGTCGAGGATGAAGCGGGCCATGTCCTCGGTCTCTTCCAGGTTCATGCCTGCCACCGGCTCGTCGAGCAACAGCAGCGCCGGATCCATGGCGAGAGCCCGCCCGAGCTCGACCCGTTTCTGGACCCCGTAGGGCAGCATCCCGACCGGGTACTTGCGCCACTGCTCGATCTCGAGGAAGTCGACTATCTCCTCGACCTTGACCCGGTTGGCGAGCTCATCTCTCTTGGCACGCCCCACCCAGAGCGCACCCGACAGCCACCCATGGCTCATCCGCACGTGGCGTCCGGTCAGGATATTGTCAAGCACCGTCATGTGTTTGAAGAGGGCGATGTTCTGGAAGGTGCGGGCGATACCCATCTCGGCGGTCTTGTTCGGCTTCAGCCCCATGAGTGACTCGCCCCGCCACCGGATCTCACCCTCCTGAGGCCGGTAGACCTGATTCACGCAGTTGAAGATCGAGGTCTTGCCCGCCCCGTTGGGACCGATGATGGCGAACAGCTCCCCCTCGTCGACATGGAACGACACGCCGTCTATCGCCCGCACACCCTTGAAGCTGAGCTTGATGTCCTGGACTTCGAGGAGGTGGCTCATGGGTTCGCTCCGATCGTTTGAACGCAGAACGCCCGATCCGGGAAGGACCTGCAAGTCACGAGAGCCACCGCTTGCGACGTTTGTAGTGCTTCACGTCACGGAAGGACTTGCGTGCGCCCCCCTCGCTGTGGAGGCCCAGATAGAACTCCTTGACGTCCTCGTCCTTGAGCAGCTTCTCGGGGTCGCCTTCCATCACCACCTTGCCGGTTTCCATGATGTAGCCGTGATGGGCGATCGAAAGTGCCATGTTGGCGTTCTGCTCGATGAGCAGGACCGCGGTGCCCTGCTGGTTGATCTCGACGACGATGTCGCGGATCTGCTGGACCAGCAGCGGAGCGAGACCGAGAGAAGGCTCATCGAGGATGAGCAGCTTCGGGTTCTGCATGAGGGCGCGCCCGATGGCCAGCATCTGCTGCTCGCCACCGGACATGTAGCCGGCAACCGACTTGCGCCGCTCCGCAAGCCTCGGGAACAGTGTCATCACCCGCTCGTGCGCCTGTTTTACAGACGCCGAGTTCTTGTTGATGTAGGCACCGGCTCTGAGGTTTTCGTCCACGGTCAGCTCGGCGAACACCCGCCGACCTTCCATCACCTGACTGATGCCCATCTTCACCCGAGCTGACGGGTCGAGATGGGTGATCTCCTTACCGTTGAAGGTGACCTGGCCTTTGGTGACGTCTCCACCGTGAACCTCGAGCAGGCCCGAGACCGAGCGCATGGTGGTGGTCTTGCCGGCGCCGTTGGCACCCAGCAACGCCACGATCTTGCCGTCGGGCACTTCGAGAGAGATGCCGCGCAACACGAGGATGACATCGTTGTAGACGACCTCGAGGTTCTCGACTGCGAGCATGTTCCTCCTCTCTCCACCGAACGGTCAGGGGATGGGGCGGCCCGAGGGCCGCCCCATCGTGCTCACCGTTCGATTACTCCAGCACGTAGCAGGCGCCGGTGAATTCGTAGGCCGCCGCGATCTGCGACGTGTACTCACTCTCCAGCAGGATGAGCCCGGCACTGGATCCGTCGGCCAGACCAGCCGGATCGGGCTGGAAGATGAATCCGGCCCTCTGGAGGCGGTCGTTGTCGGCCCCGACGTACGCCTCGGACGGGGCAATCCCGCTGAAGTCGACGTTTTCGAGGCTCTTGGCTGCAGCCAGCACGCCGGCTCGGGTCATGTCGCCGCTGTCGTAGGCAGCCAACAGCGCCTGATGCACGATGGCGGCCTCGACGATGCCTTCGGCGTAGTAGTCCGTCGGAGGCGCTCCGGCCGCCGTGAACGCTTCCCGCCACGGTGCCATCGCATCAGCCGTCCAGTTGGTGGTGGGCAGGCCGCCGATGAAGTCGCGGGCGATGGCATCCTTGATGGGCGAATCTGGACCGACGAACGCCGGGTTCCACGACGGCGACGGGCCCGACCAGCGGGTCTCGAGGCCCGCTGCGAGCGCCTGGCCGTAGATCGCCGAGAAGGTGCTGGGGGTTGTGGCCACCCACACGATGTCGGGAGCGGCGGCCACGATGGCGTTCGCCACCTCGGTCAGGGTGCTCTCGTCAGCGGGGTTGATGCCGCCGATGCCGGCGTCGACCACGGTCAAACCGAGCGCTTCGGCCGCCAACAAAGCACCGTTGGCCGAGTCGAGGCCGTAGTCACCCGGGAGCGAGGCGATGGCGATGGTCACCGCATCCGGATTGTCGGTCTCCTTCAGGTATCCGATGGTGTTCATCGACTCTACGCAGTACGACACCCCGTGGCTGAGGATGTTGGAGTTGATCGCCGAGTCCGACCATCCCGAGTACCAGGTGAGCGGAATTGCGAACATGCCATCCGCCTGCAGGTCGGCGTTGATCGCCACCGTGTGAGGCGAGCCGGTGGAGTGACCGATGGCCACCACCTGGTCCTTGATCTCACCGTAGAGGGCGATGTGGTTGGGCACGTCGTAGGTGGTGTCGCGGACGACCAACTCGACCTGGAGCCCGTTGACGCCGTCGCTGGCGTTCACCTGAGCCCAGTACGCCTCGGTCCCGGCGAGGATCGCCGACACCAGCGGACCGAAGGGCCCGGTGAGGTCCGACAGCATGCCGATCCGGATCACGCCGGCTTCGAGGTCGACACCGAAGTCGGTGGCGATCTCACCGCCGGGTGCAGCGGTGGTCTCGGGTGTTTCCTCGGGTGCAGCCGTGGTCTCGGCCATGTCTGGGGCAGCCGTGGTCTCAGCTGCGTCGTCGGGTGCAGCCGTGGTGTCGGTGGCTGCGTCGTCGCCGCAGGCGGCGACGATCAGGCCGAACACCATCAGCATGGCAAGCCATCTGATCTTGGTTCTCATGTTTCTCTTCCTCCCTGGTTAGGTCCCCCGGGCGTGCCCGGGGCTTGTTCGGCGGCCGGTTTCAACCGTACGCCGAAATCAATAGGTGAAGGGCCAGCCCTTCCAGTAGTTGCGGATCCTCAGCCAGATGCCGTACAGGCCCAGCGGCTCGAAGATCAGGAAGCCGATGATCAGCAGACCGTAGAGCACCTGGTTGAGCTGGAACACACTCAGCCCGGGTGCCACCCCCGGAGCAGTGTTGATGAGCCCGAAGTCTCCCGGGCCGGTCGAGATGAAGATGTCACCGATGAACGCCACCACTCCCTGACCCGAGTCCACGGCCGTTTTGAGCCACTGGGTGAAGTTCTGCACGATCCGGGGGAGCATGATCACGAACGCCGAACCCATCAGGGTACCGGACACGGTGCCGGCGCCGCCGATGAGGATGATGGCGATGAACTGGATCGACAGCAGCAGGCCCCAGGTTTCGGGGATGGTGCGGCCGAAGTAGCTGGCGAGCAGCGCTCCGGCGATCCCGGCGAAGAACGAGCTGATGCCGAACGCCATCAGCTTGTAACGGACCTCGTCGACGCCCATCACCTCGGCGGCGACATCGCGGTCACGGATGGCCTGGAAGGCTCTGCCGGCCCGGGTGCGTTGGATGTTCTTGGCGAGGACGGCGAACACGATCAGAAACCCGAGCAGGAACAGGAAGCCCTGTCCCTCGCTGGACGTCCATGTGGAGTCGATGCTGGCGTCGAAGAGCGGCGTCTCCTCTTTCCACAGTCTCACCTGGAGCTCGGGAAAGGTGCGTCCCGCCTGGGAACCGCCGGTCAGCGACACCCAGTTGCGCCACACGTACTCACCGATGAACACGAGTCCCAGCGTGACGATCGCCAGGTAGAGCCCGCGCACCCGGATGGCGGTGGGACCGACGATCAATCCGATGACGGCGGGGATGATGCCGGCCATCGGCAACCAGATCCACATCGGCAAGCCCATGCCGAGCAGGGCGCTTTCAGGTGAGCCCAGGAACGCCGCCGTGTACGCGCCGACCGCCATGAAGAAGGCGTGACCGAGCGAGACCTGCCCGGCGAGGCCGGTGAGAATGTTGAGCCCGAGGGCACCGATTGCGTAGATGCAGGCGGTGCCCATCAGCTGGAGCCAGGTGTCGGCACTGAGAAACCCGATGAGGGGGAGCTCGAAGCCGAGCAGCCTCGCCTCACCGGGGGCCCCGCTGGCCGCGAGAGGCAGCGTCACCAGCACCAACAGGAACACCGCCAGCGCCACCTTCTTGGTGATGGTGGGCAGCAAGGATTGATCGGTCTCGTAGCTGGTGTAGAGGAGTGGGCGGCCTCTCATACTCGTCTGATCTCCTCGGTGCCGAACAATCCGTAGGGTCGAACCAGCAGAACCAACAGCATCACGATGTAGGGCACGATGCCGGCGAACCCGGTACCGAGGAAGTCGAAGTGCAGGTAGACCGACGCCGCCGCCTCGGCGAGCCCGATGAGGAAGCCACCGATGACAGCGCCCACCAGTGAGTCGAGGCCGCCGAGGATGATCGCCGGGAATGCCCGGAAGGCGAAGAAGGCGGTGGTGGGGTCGACGCCGGCCGCCCGCCTGGGGAAGATCGACACGAAGATCCCGGCGATGGCGGCCAGCACCGCCCCGATCGCCCACGAGATCGAGAAGATCCGCCCGACGTTGATGCCCTGGGCACGGGCGGCCTCCTGGTCGAACGCCGTCGCCCGCATGGCGATCCCGGTCCGTGACCGGAAGAAGAAGGTGACGAGGACGACCATCAGGAAGGCGACGGCGATCTGGAGCATCTCGTTCTTGGCGATGGAGACGAACCCGAGGTCGACTGATTCGATGCCGAAGGGAATCCCGAGAGGGCGCGGGTCGGTGCCGATGAAGTCGTTGGTGATGTTGCGGATCACGAAGTCCATGCCGAGGGTGACTATGGCGACGGCGAACAACTCCTCCCCGACCATGGGGCGGAGGAAGACCCGTTCGAGCAGCATCCCCACCAGGGCGGCGAGGACGAGGGCCACGACCACCGACAGTGTCCACGACACCCAGGGGTTCACATCGCCGAGGTAGCGGCCCGGGAAGTTGAGGATGGTGGCCATCGAAGCGACCAGGAACGCCCCCAATGCGGAAAGAGCGCCGTGGGCGAAGTTGAGCACCTGGGTCGCCTTGAAGATGATGACGAAACCCATCGCCAACAAGGCGTAGATCGACCCCAGGGCGAGACCTTCGGCGATCATGTCTGCGAACTGGCTGCTTCCGGTTGCTTCCTGAGCGAGGATCACGGCGACCGTCATGCCTTCGACGAGTACATGGTCTCGATCAGCTCGTCGAACGTCTCCTCCATGGAGCTTCGCTTGAGCTTCTGCGTAGCGGTCAGATCACCATCCTCGTGGTCGAGCTCCTTGGGTATCAGCTTGAACCTGCGGATGTTCTCGACCCGGGCGAACTTCTGATTGGTTTCGTCGACGACCTTCTGGACCAGCTCGAGCACTTCGGGCTTCTCCGACAGGTCCCGGTAGGTCGTGTAGGGCAGACCGCGCCGTGTCGCCCAATCCCCCACCGTGTCGAGTTCGATGCCGATGAGTGCGGTCAGGTAGTTCCGTCCGTCACCGATCACCATCGCTTCCTTGACATAGGGGGAAGTCTTCAGCGAGTTCTCGATCTCCGAAGGGGAAACGTTCTTACCGCCGGAGGTGATGATGATGTGCTTGATCCGGTCCACGATCTTGATGTGGGTCCCGTCGACCCAGACGCCCACATCGCCGGTCCGCAGGAACCCATCTTCGGTGAAGGCTTCGGCGGTCTTGTCGGGCTTGTTCCAGTAGCCCTTGAACAAGCCGGGGTGTCTGGTCAGGATTTCGCCGGTCTCCTCGTCGAGCTTCAAGTCGATCTCGGGGTAGGGCTCGCCGACCGTGCCCAGTTTCATGCGGCCCACGAAGTTGACGGTGGCGATGGCCGAGTTCTCGGTCATGCCGTACAGCTCATAGAGGTTGATCCCCAGGCCATGGAAGAACTCGATGACCTCGGGGGCGATGGCGGCCGCCCCTGTTCCTGCCCAGCGGCAGCGTCGCAACCCGATGCGCTCGCGGAGAGCACGGAACACGAGCGGGTAGCCGATGGCGTACACGACCCGGCTGGCGAGGGTGTGCGACCCACCGTTGGCGACCCGCTGGCGGCCGATGAACCGGGCCATCCGGAATCCGAGGCCGAACCAGATCCGCTTGAACGGGGTGGCATCCTTGGCCTTGATGATCACCGAGGCGTGGATCTTCTCCCAGATGCGGGGTACCGCGAAGAAGAGCGTCGGCTGGATCTCCCGCAGGTTGGCCTGCACGGTCTCGATGGATTCGGCGAAGTTCAGCACGGTCCCCGAAGCTGCCATCGTCCAGGTCGAGAAGATGCGTTCGGCCACGTGGCAGAGCGGCAGGTAGGTGAGGATCTGGTCCTTGGGATTGGGCTTCACGTTTCCGGGGAGCCGACCATCGACGTTGATGACGGTGTCGGCGCAGTAGGCGAAGTTGGAGTTGGCCAACATCGCCCCCTTCGGCGGACCGGTGGTCCCGGAGGTGTAGACCAGGGTCATGATGTCATCGGCCGTCGCCTCCGCCATCACCCGGTCCAGCTCGCCAGGGTGTGCTGCGCGGTACTGGCGCCCAAGCTCGAGGAAGTCGTCCCAGAACAGGAAGCGGGAGTCATCGCGGAGATGACGGAAGCCGCGCGGCTCCACGTGGACGATCTTCTCCAGATTGGGAAGCGAACCGATCACCGAGAGCACCTTGTCGGCCTGCTCCTGGTCTTCGACCAGGTGGACCTTCACCCCCGAGTCGGCCAGCATGTACTCCACCTCGGCGGCGGGATTGGTGGGGTACAGCCCGACCGAGACACCCCGCGCCGCCACGGTGGCCATGTCCATGATCACCCATTCGGGGCGGTCTTCGCTGTGGATGGAGACCCGGTCCCCGGGCCGAACCCCCACAGCCAACAGCCCGTTGGCGGCAAGCTGGACGAGCTCCCACGCTTCGGCCCAGGTGATCTCCTGCCAGATGCCGAAGTCCTTTTCCCGCATGGCAACGCCATCGGGCAGCCGCTCGGCCCAGTCACGGATATAGGTGGCGACTGTCGGGAAACCCTGCGAGGCGGCGGTGGATCCTGCCCTCTCGGCGATGGTCGTCATGCAGGCCTCCTTCCAGTCATCGACCGGACAGACTCTAGAGGCGAGCCGTATACCCCGGCAGGCAAACCCAGGGAAAACTTGGGCGCGCCCTCGCGGTCAAGCGCCCTCGACCCACTCGGCTCCGCCGGGCCAGTGCTCACGTTTCCAGATCGGGGCCCGGTCCTTCAGCTGGTCGATGAGGAAGCGAGCCGCCTCGAATGCGTCGCCACGATGGGCGGACGAGACAGCCACTGCGACCGAAGGTTGGCCCACGCTCACGATGCCGACGCGATGCTCGACCACCACCGACAACACGGGCCAGCGTCGCACGGCGTCTTCGACGATGGCGTGCAACGACGACTCCACATGTTCCCGGTAAGCCTCGTATTCGAGGTGTGTCACGCCGTCCTTGCCGTCGGAGTGATTCCGGGCGGTTCCCAGGAACAGAGCAGTGGCGCCTGCATCCGGTCGGCCGACCTCGGCGATCAGCGCCGAGGCGTCGATGCCGTCTTCTTTGATGGCCACACGGACCGACGTGTTCGACATGGCGACACGCTACCCGGCGAGGCCGTCTACCTTGATGACGAACATGTCAGATGATCTCTTCTCGAAACTCTTCGAACTGTTCAATCAGCCGGGGCCGGTCAACCTCAAGCTCGCCGCCGAGATCAGCCACCACCTCACCGGTGAGCGCACCCCGGTCGACCCATGGGCGGCCGAGGAGTTCCGGGAGCTGACCCGGCTGGCGGAGTTCCAGGCCGACCAGGTCTGTCCGTTCGCGGTGGCGTCGGCTCCCGACGTGCTGCCGGTCGATGCTCGCGAGTGGGCCGATCGCAACCTGGAGGGTCTCCGCTACCTGGCCGAGCCGTTCTCGAACATCGTCGACATCGAGGGCCTCGGCCCGGCCGGGGCCATCATGGGCCAGCTGGGGCCGGCCATGGTCGGCATGCAGCTCGGCACCCTGGTGGGAACGCTGGGGTCGTGGGTGATGGCCAGCTTCGACGCCGGTGTACCGGTGGCCGGCGATGGCCCCATCAGCTACGTGGTGCCGACCATCGAACGCTTCACCACCGAACACGGCTTCGACGCCCGGGACGTGCGGCTGTGGGCCGCCCTCCACGAGACGGTTCACCGGGCCATGTTCCGGGTGCCGTTCACCTCGGATCATCTGAACACGCTGCTGAACGAAGCGGCGGGGCATCTGAAGATCAGCCCTGACAAACTGATGGAGATGATGGGAGGCTTCGATCCTTCCCAGCTGTCGGAGGGTATCGACCCGGAACGTTTCGCCGGACTGTTCGACTCACCGGGCGCCACCGCCGCCCAGCGTGAGCTGGACGCCTACCTCGGCCTCACCGGTGGCTACCGCCGCCTCCTGGTGGAACGGGCCGCCGGCAACCTGCTCCCCCGCATGGGCGAGATGGACACCGCCCGCGACGGCGAACGCGACCTGGGGGAAGCCGTGGCCGGATCGGCCTTCTCCGCCACCTTCGCCGACCCCGCCTCGATCGCCCGCGGCCACGACTTCTGCCTCGAGGTCGAGCAGCGGTTCGGAGCCGACGCCCTCACCACGATGTGGACCAGAGAAAGCCGCTTCCCCACCGCCGACGAAATCGACGATCCGATCGCGTACGCGGCGAGAGTGCTGTTGGAAGACCTGTAGCGACGAGCGACGAGCGACGAGCGACGAGCGACGAGCGACGAGCGACGAGCGGATCCTGGCTGCTGTCGGAACGTCCGACGTCCGACGCAACACGCTCGGAACGTCCGACGTCCGACGCAACACGCAACACGCTCGGAACGTCCGACGCGACACGCAACACGCAGGAACGCGCGTTCTGGCTGGACCGGTACGTTCTACGTTGTACCTTCCGGGCGTTCTGCGTTCTGCGTTCTGCGTTCTGCTTCTGGCTGGCAGCTGGTCGCTGTTTACCGCTCCCCTCCTCCTGCTCGCTAGCGTGCCGCCTCGCACTTCAGGAAGGAAAGTCATGGCAGCCCAGGTAGGTCAGCCCGCACCCGATTTCACGTTGTTGGATCAGACGAAGACGCCGGTCTCGTTGTCCGATCTCAAGGGGAAGAAGACACTCATCGTGTTCTTTCCGTTCGCGTTCAGTGTGGTGTGTCAGGGGGAGCTGTGCACCATCCGTGACAACATGGCCGCCCTCAACTCAGTCGATGCCAACGTGGTGACCATCTCCACCGACACCCACCATGCCAACCGGGTGTGGGCCGCGCAGGAGGGGTTCGAGTTCAAGATGCTGTCGGACTTCTGGCCGCACGGCGCCGTCGCCCAGGCCTACGGGTGCTTCAACGACCAGGTGGGGTGTGCCATGCGTGCCACCTACGTGCTCGACGAGGAGGGAATCGTCAGGGCGATCATCTCCACCGAGAGCCTCGGTCAGGCTCGCGAGTTCGATTCCTATCAGGAAGCGCTGGCGGCCATCTGAAGTCACCGGTTTCCCGACGAGCGCCCCGAGCACGGCTCGGGGCGTTCGTCGTTCACCAGCTTCCGCGGTGCACGACTTCGTCGAACGACCGTCGGTCGGGACGGACGATGGGCTTGATGGGGCGATCGGCCGGGTAGCCCACCGACAACAGGTAGGCGCAGCGCCGGTCGTCGGGGAAGCCGAGCAGGCTCCGGGCCAGATCCTGGTCGGCGACCGAGGCGTGGGCGGTTCCGATCCCGAGGTCGGCCGCGGCCAGCATGATCGACATGGTGGCCTGGCCGAGGTCGTATTCGATCGACCCGTCCTCGGCGGGCGTCCCTCCGATCGGGGCGATCAGGGCGATGGCCGCCGCCGCACCGGCAACGTGGCCCGCTCCCTGCCACACCCCCGACAGCGCTTCGAGCTGGGCACGGTCGGTGCACACCACGAAGTCCCAACGCTGCTTGTTCCGAGCCGACGGCGTACGTCGGGCCGCTTCCAGGATGGCGTCGAGCTCGGCGTCGGCAACGGGCCGGGTGTCGAAGCTACGAACATTGCGGCGGGCACGAATGGCGTCGAAGGTCTCCATGCCGGGACCGTACACCCTGTTGCCAGGACCGGGCAACCGGACCTCACCCGAACAGGTTGCGCCACCAGCGGGCCAGCACACCGATGCGGGCGGGGTCGGGCAACTCGGCCAGCACCGCCTCCTGCAGATCCAGCGGAAGGTCGCCGTACATGGCGAGGCCACCCGCTTCGGTGTCCCAAACGTAGATCGACTGTCCGGCCCCGAACCAGCGCACGTACTCACCACCCTCGATGGTGACGGCGTCGGCGGTCTCGGAGTCGAGGACGACGGGCCGCATGGTTGCCAGCAGCGTGAACGAGAAGAGCCCGTCCGAGTAGTAGGCGACCACTCCGCCCCGTTCCCAGGTGAACGTCTCGATCCGCGAAAAACCGGCCACCTGCTCGGGAAGCTCCAGGCCATCGGGAAGATCGGCCGACTCGAGGTTGTCCTGCGAGGAGCCTTCGGTTCGCGACGAGACCTGCCGAGCGGACTCGCTGAACTCCACCATGCGGCTGTCGCAGTAGATGCTGCCGTCGGCGTTGCGTATCCGGGACACCAGCATCGCCCCGGTCTCGGCGTCGAAGGTGACGGTGGCCCGGATCAGGCCGGCGCCGTCGACGATGGTGACACGCTGGGCCGGCCGGCCCAATGCCGTCACCATCTCGACCTTGGAAACGGTGTACAGGCCCTCGGGAATGGCCTCGGTCACGGCAGCCGAGGTGTCGACCGTGCCGTCGTCGCTGACGACCGAGAAGGTTCCACCCGCCATCTGCACCTCGGTGGAGCCGTCGGCAGCCGATCGGGCGGTGGTGGTCCCATCGATCTGGTTCAGACCAATTGCGATCGTGCGCGATCCGGTAGGAGTCTCGCAGGTCACCACCTGCTGGCCCGAGAACTCGGCCTCGCCGGCCCGGTCGAGATAGGGCTCGAGCGGCGCCGCCCAGGCCGCCCCGGGAACGGCCATGAGGGCGGCACAGGCGACACCAACGACGACGAACCTGCTCATCGTGCCCCTTCCGCCACCGCGTTCGAGGCGACCGACACTTTGACGACGCCGAACGCCGGCTCGTTCGACGAGACCGCCCCGTAGACGGCGGTGAGCTCGGGCGGGCTGATCTGCTGGGGTTTGGGGGCGGTGACGATGGCGGCACCGACGAACAAGACGGCGGCGGCCGCGGCGGCGGCACCGATCCACATACCCGGGTGCCGGCGAAGCGGAAGCGGATCGGGCGCCATCCCGACGGCCTCCCGCACCGCGGTGGGCAGTTCGAGGATGGGAAGAGAACGCACCAGGGACCGGGCTGCGGCCAGTTCGGTCAACTCGGCCCGACACCGCTCGCACTCCTGAAGGTGGCCGGCCACTCTGGCGCGCTCGTGACCGAGCAGTTCGCCGTCGAGATGCGCCGAAAGCAGATCTCCCAGGTGGCTCATGCCAGCCGCTCCCGCAACAGCTTGCGTCCCCGGTGAATCCGGCTGCGAACCGTGCCGATCGGCGCTTCCACCGCCAGGGCGATCTCCTCGTAGGACAGACCGATCACGTCACACATGACCACCGCCTCACGAAACTCGAGCGGTATGTCGAGGAGCGCCTTCTGAATATCCTCGCCGAGCCTGAGTCCGGCCAGCACCTCGTCGGGGCCGGGCGACGACCACCGGGTGTAGCGGTCGGCGTCATCGGGAAACGGGGCGGTGGGACGACGCTGACGGCGCCGCACATCGTCGAGGAAAGCGTTGCGGGTGATGCGCCACAGCCACCCGTCGAACGAACCGGGGGTGTAGGAGTCAAGGCCTCGGCGGACACGCAGCAGGACCTCCTGCACGAGGTCGGCAGCGTCGTCGGGGTCGCCACAGAGGCGATAGGCGAAGTTGTAGATCTTCCGTCCATGCGTCCGCGCAACGTCTTCCCACGAGTCTGGGTACGGCTCGGTCATGAGCCCACCCCCTCAGTGCTCAACGACGGACGGCGATGGGAAGTTCCTACTTCTCGGAAGTGGTCTCTTCTTCCTTGTCCTTCGATCCCTCTGCGACGCCCTTGCGGAACTCCTTTGCGGAAGCTCCCAGCGAGCGTGCGAGCTCGGGCAGTTTGCGTGCACCGAACAACAGAAGGACCACGAGCAGGATGACGATGAGTTCTGAACCTTGTGGCAAGCCCATGGGTAGTGCCTCCTTTGATCTTGATCATACCCGGCGCCTCCCAACTAGAGAACCAGACAATCGCCCAGAGGCCACCACCGCAGTGATGCAACGTCCGGGAGGTCGAAACGGTTCCCTCGTCGGCGAGCCCGGGTCAGGACAGGGCGAGTGAGTCGACCATCTTCTGGAGACGTTCCCGCGTGATGAACTTCACCCACGGCGCCCGACGCTCACGCTCGTAGACCTCGAACGGGCCGTACTTCTCGCTCACGAACATGCCCCGGTCACATCCGGACATCGAGAAGTCCGCCATGAACCGGTTGATGGCCTGTTCCTCCACCTCGGGATGGTCGCCCTTGCGGTAGGCGTCGCCCTGGATGAAGGTGCGCGAGCCGGCCTTCTCGGCGATGAACATGCCAAAGCCGGGGCCAGCGTTGACCGTGTAGCCGAACAGACGAAGCAGACCGTTGACCATCTCGATGGCGCCCATCGTGGCCGGGTCGATGCCCTGGGCCCGCAACCCCATGTCGACGGCCTTGGGCAGCCGGATCTCCTCGGACAGCGGACCCAGCTCGTCGAGGGACGGCCTCGACACCACTTCCGGGATCACGTCGTCCTGATGCTCCATGGCCTCGAGCGGGTCGCGGGCGAACGGCGACAGGTTGAGCATCGACGGCATGTCCATCTTGGGGGGAAGCGATCCCGGAGTGTCGAGATCGCGGCGACCCACCTCGGTGCGCTTCGAGCCGCGCCCGGCGAACACCACAACGCTCCGCACCATGTCCATCGGGAGGGAATGGCGCTTCTCCCGCACGACCTCGATCGCTTCCTGCACGAGGAGATCGGCGAGCACCTCGTCGCCCCCCTCCGGGAACGGCACGTCGAAGCTCACCTGAGCTTCCTCGCCGACCACGTGCATCTCGGCCAGCTTGGGCCGCGGATGGGTGACGTCGGGAAGGGCGGCTGGTGGAGTGGCCGCCTTTCCGCGGGCCGGTTTCTTCTGGAGTCCCTGCTGGGCGGCGAGTTCGTTACGTCGCCGGCCCAGCATGACCCCCACCGCGATCAGCACGATGGCAACAAAAATCAGGGCGACACCTGGATTGTCCACTCAACTCCTCAGTGTTGGTCGAATGTGATTCTACGACGAGCGACGAGCGGCGAGAAGTTCCTGGCTCCTGGCTGGCAGCTGGCAGCTCGCTCGGCTTCCCTCTTGACGGCGCGCGCGGCAGGGGTCAGAATGACATCACTGTAATTACACCGATGTGAGGGGAGCGCCCTTATGCAGGGCAAACTCATCGAAGCGCTGGCGATCGACGAGCTTTCGTGGCAGGACTACGCGAACTGCCGAGGGGCTGACGCCGACTTGTTCTTCCCTGAGCGCGGAGCATCCACCAGGAAAGCCAAGGCGATCTGTGGTGCCTGCGAGGTCCGCGACGAATGCCTCGACTTCGCCTTGCTGTACGGCGAGAAGTTCGGGATCTGGGGCGGAATGTCTGAGCGGGAACGCCGCCGGGTCCGTCGCGAACGCATCGTCGCCCGCCGGGCGTCCTGACCGATCGGCTGCTGGCGGATCGGCTGCTGGCTGCTGGCTCCTGTGATTGGCTGGCAGGTGGAAGCTGGAAGCTGGCAGCTTCCTCGTCGCTCGTCGCTCGTAGCTCGTAGTTCGAAGCTTCCCGCGTCCTACCTCCCGAGACACTTTCGAGCTGGCTTCTAATCGTGGGTTCGACGCGCCATAATCGGCCGGTAGTCGACTCAGAGGAATCCGGTGGCAACCACGCAAGCTCCCCCTCGGTCTCGCCAGCTCCCATGGCCGGTCGAGTTCTACCGCTCAGCAGTCGGGAAGAAATGGGTGATGGCAATCACCGGTCTGCTGCTCCTTGGATTCGTGCTCGTGCACATGATCGGCAACCTCAAGGTGTACGCGGGCTTCGACGCCTCCAGCGGCGCCTACGACATCGACATCTACGGGGTGGCCCTCAGAGAGCTGTTGTACCCGCTCCTGCCCAAGTACGCCGCTCTGTGGGTGATGCGCCTCGGCCTGATCGGGGCGTTCGTCCTGCATGTGCATGCCGCGTACTCCCTCACACTCATGAACCGCAGGGCTCGCCCGGTGGGGTATCAGGGACCGCGCCAGTACCTGGCGGCCAACTACGCCTCCCGGACAATGCGGTGGAGCGGAACCATCGTGCTGCTGTACATCGCCTTCCACCTGGCCGACTTCACGCTCGGCGTCCAGCCCTTCGCTCCGGAAGGCTGGGAGTACGGGGCGGTCCAGGCGAACTTCGTGGCGAGCTTCTCGAGGGTCCCGGTGGCGGTGCTGTACATCGTCGCCAACCTGGCGCTCGGTCAGCACATCTTCCATGGTGCCTGGTCGATGTTCCAGAGCCTGGGGGTGAACAACCCCAGGTTCAATGCCTGGCGGCGCTACCTGGCCATCGGTTTCGCAGCGTTGATCGTGATCGGCAACATCAGTCTCCCGGTGTCAGTCCTCGCCGGGATCGTGGACCTGTGAGGTTGGTGAGATGACTCTGACAATCGACTCCAAGATCCCAGCCGGCTCCATCGCCGACAAATGGGAGAACCACAAATTCTCCATGAAGCTGGTCAACCCGAACAACAAGCGGAAGTTCAAGATCCTGATCGTGGGAAGCGGCCTGGCGGGAGCATCGGCCGCCGCCACCCTCGCCGAGCTGGGATACGACGTGGAGATCTTCACCTACCACGACTCCCCCCGGCGGGCCCATTCGATCGCCGCCCAGGGCGGTATCAACGCCGCCAAGAACTACCGCAACGACGGCGACTCGATCCACCGGCTGTTCTATGACACCGTCAAGGGTGGAGACTTCCGCAGCCGCGAAGCCAACGTGCACCGTCTGGCCGAGGTGTCGGTCGACATCATCGACCAGTGCACCGCTCAGGGTGTCCCCTTCGCCCGGGAGTACGGCGGTCTGCTCGACAACCGCAGCTTCGGTGGAGCCCAGGTCTCGCGCACGTTCTACGCCAGGGGCCAGACCGGACAGCAGCTCCTGATCGGGGCCTACTCGGCACTCATGCGCCAGGTGGGCTTGGGCACCGTCAAACTCCACACCAAGGTCGAGATGCTGGACGTGGCCACCAAGGACGGTCGCGCGGTCGGCATCGTCACCCGGGACCTCGTCACCGGCGAGGTGAAGTCGTGGTCGGGCCACGCCGTGGTGCTGGCCACCGGCGGCTACTCGAATGTGTACTACCTGTCCACCAACGCCATGTACTGCAACGTCACGGCGGCCTGGCGGGCGCATCGGCGGGGAGCGGCCTTCGCCAACCCCTGCTACACGCAGATCCACCCGACCTGCATCCCGCAGTCCGACGAGTCGCAGTCGAAGCTCACGCTCATGTCGGAGTCGCTCCGCAACGATGGGCGCATCTGGGTCCCGAAGGATCCGGACGACAAGCGCCCGGCGGCCCAGATCCCCGAGACCGAGCGCGACTTCTTCCTCGAGCGCCTCTATCCCTCGTTCGGCAACCTCGCTCCCCGCGACGTGTCGAGCCGGGCCGCCAAGCGGGCGGTCGACAACGGCAACGGGGTCGGCCCACTCAAGAACGGCGTGTTCCTGGACTTCGCCTCCGCCACCGAACGGCTCGGGCGCGACAAGGTGAGCGAGCGCTACTCGAACCTCTTCGAGATGTACGAACGCATCACCGACGAGGACCCCTTCGACACGCCGATGCGCATCTATCCCGCCCCCCACTACACCATGGGTGGCCTGTGGGTGGACTACAACCTGATGACCACGGTGCCCGGGCTGTACGCCATCGGAGAGGCAAACTTCTCGGACCACGGCGCCAACCGGCTGGGTGCCTCGGCACTCATGCAGGGTCTGGCCGACGGCTACTTCGTGTTGCCCTACACCATCGGCGACTACCTGGCCGGATTCCTCAACACACCGGTGGTTCCCACCAGCGACGAGGCGTTCAAGTCGGTCGAGATCGAGACCAACGAGCGGGTGAGCGGCTACCTCAGCAGTCGCGGCACCCGGTCGGTCGATGACTTCCACCGCCAACTGGGCCGCATCGTCTGGGACTACTGCGGAATGAGCCGCGACGCCGCCGGACTCGACAAGGCGATCGGCGAGATCCCCGCCCTGTACGAGGAGTTCAAGCGGGACGTCAAGGTGCTCGGCACGGGCGAGTCGGTGAACCAGTCGCTCGAGAAGGCAGGCCGGGTCGACGACTTCTTCCAGCTGGCGACGCTCATGTGCATCGACGCCCGCGACCGCGAGGAGTCGTG